>CAYHZT010000029.1:0-3341 GCA_964361325.1 uncultured Candidatus Saccharibacteria bacterium | reverse complement strand
CAGGCTAAGCAAAAATGATATATTTTCTTTGCAAAATTAAACATCGTTACCTTAATTATAACTCCGGATGATAAAAATATGTCCTGGCAAGCCTAACCCCTCGATTTCTTCAAGGCCTCTTTTAACCTCTCTTTAAATCCGATAATTGTCGGATCGAGTTTGGAAATCGCCGCTTTCGCCTGCTGGCGGTTGTAACCCAGCGACATTAAAGTCTCCTCAAGCTCCACATCCGACTCCATCAAGCTTAACGATTGTTCCGACGCCTCCCTTCCCATTCCTTCCAGCTTTCCTTTTAGATCCACCACTACCCGCTCGGCAGTTTTTTTGCCGATGCCGGATGCCTTGGTAAGCAGATCCGTTTTGCCGGCATTAATCGCCGCTATTAATTGATCGATCGGCGCAACTCCCAGGATCGCCAAAGCCGTTTTCGGTCCGATGCCGCTCACGGTATTTAATTTCTCAAATAAATAGAGCTCTTGTTCGGTTAGGAAGCCAAAAAGCTCAAAAGGCTCGCTCTCTCTATTATATAAAGAACAAAAAATCTTGATGTTTGAACCGATTTGTGGCAAACTCTGGGCGGTCCGAGAAGACAAAAAAACTCTGAAGCCGATTCCGCCCGCTTCCAGTATTATAAAATTGTCTTTATGGCCAATGAGTTTTCCGGAAAGAGAATAGATCACAATCACATTATATCACGTTAATAATTTCCAATTTTCAATTTACAATTTACAATAAATTTTCAATGTTCAAACTAATTTCAAATTTCACCCCTAAGGGCGATCAGATGCAGGCCATTGAAAAACTGGTTATGGGTCTTGAGAGGGACCAAAAAAACCAGGTGCTTTTAGGCGTCACCGGTTCCGGCAAAACTTTCACAATGGCGTCGGTGATTGAAAAAATGAACCTGCCAACGCTTATCATATCCCCGAATAAAATGTTGGCCGCCCAGCTTTATCAAGAATTCAAGCAATTCTTTCCACAAAACGCAGTCCATTATTTTGTTTCCTACTATGATTATTACCAACCGGAAGCCTATATTCCCCAAACTAATACCTATATTCAAAAGGACGCTCGCATAAATAAGGAGATAGATAAACTTCGCCACGCCGCTATTCAAAGCATTTTAACCAAAAATGATACTTTAGTGGTTGCCTCCGTTTCTTGCATTTATGGAATCGGCGACCCTAATGAATACAAACGGAGCAGATTGGAATTGAAAGAAAATCAAAAAATCCAGGCCAAAGATTTAGAAAGGCAGCTGGCTTTTCTGCAATACGAACGCAATAACAAATTGCCGCTGGTCGGCCAATACCGGATTTTAAAAACTGGTTTGGAAATTCACTTGGTTACCGGTGAAATAATCCAAGTTGAATTCAAAAAAGGCAAAATAGGGTTTATTAAAAAAATAGATCCGGCAACCAAAAACGCGGAAGGAATTACGTCGGCTATAATTTACCCGGCCAAATTCTGGGTAACTCCCCAAAACAAACTAAGCTTGGCTTTAAGAAACGTAAAAGCCGAATTGGACGAACGCGTTGAACAACTCCAATCGGCCAATAAATTTGAAGAGGCTGGTCGTCTGGAAAAAAGAGTCGGTTTTGATCTGGAGATGCTCAAGAAAAAAGGCTACGTCAATGGAATAGAAAATTATTCCCGGCATTTGAGTTTTAGAGAAGCGGGCGAGCCGCCCTTAACGTTATTGGATTACTTCCCTAAGCCATTTCTTCTATTCGTAGACGAATCGCACATCGCCATTCCGCAGCTGAACGCTATGCAGGAAAGCGACCGTTGCCGAAAAACCGCTTTAATTGATTATGGCTTCCGCCTGCCTTCGGCTTTGGACAACCGGCCGTTAAAATTCAAAGAATTTGAACAAAAAATCGGCCGAATGGTTTTCGTTTCGGCAACTCCCAGCGCGTATGAAATGGAAAGAAGTGAGGTCGTGGAACAATTAGTTCGGCCAACCGGGATTTTGGACCCCGAAATCATCATTAAGCCGGCCCAAAATCAAGTTGCCCATCTTCTTGGAGAAATAAAAAAGCGCATCGCCCTGAACGAACGCGTCCTTGCGCTGACGCTGACAAAACGTTCCGCGGAGGACTTAACGGAGTATTTGCTCGAACAAAAAATTAAAGCGAAGTATCTGCATTCGGAAATAAAAACTCTGCAGCGTCCGGAAATTCTGCAAGCTTTGCGAAAGGGAGAAATTGACGTAGTTGTTGGCATCAATCTTTTGCGGGAGGGTTTGGATTTACCAGAAGTAAGTTTGGTTGCGATTTTAGACGCCGACCGGGAGGGATTTTTACGGAATTACAGAGGCCTTATTCAAATGGCGGGACGCGCCGCGCGTTCAATTAACGGCAAGGTAATTTTATATGCCGATTTTATGACCGAATCAATTAAAAAAACAATTATTGAAACGATGCGAAGGCGAAAAATTAAAGAAAAATTTAATAAAAAAATCGGCATTAAGCCGACTGCGATTAAAAAACCGATTATGGAAAGCGCTTTTACTAAGATTTCTAACGAAGTTTAAACGTTGCCAATAATAAAAATCCCCATAAGGTGCGTTGACCTTATGGGGATTTGACTACTTCTTTCCGAGGGCCTGCTCGGCGAGCTGCGCCGCCTTGCTCTGACCGCCCGTCTCTTTCTCGCCGTACTTGGCGATGTCGCGGAGCTGAGGCAGAACGCCGTGCTCCTCCGCCCACTTCCGCGCTGCCGCCGGACCGTTGGATTTGAGAATGCGGGCGAGTGTATTTTCCACGCGACGGTGTTCGCCGGCACCGCTGAAAAATTTGACGCAACGACCTCTGTTAGTCGTCGCGCGCTTCGGGGTTCCCTTCGCCTTCTTCTTCTGCTGCCTCTGCGCCATTCCTCAACCTCCTTAAAAGTTGGCTAATGTTCTGCGAGAGATTGTACGCCAGCTTATCAATTTTGTCAAGTCAGGCAAATATGTGATAATCAGAATGTATATGGGAGGACTTGCCACTAAAAAAGATTTTCTGCTGGTTTCGATAATAGGAGCGACCGTGGGATTGTTTACGGCGCCGATAATGGAAAATATAAAATTACAGCAATGGGAATCCAATTTCTTTAGCGTTTCCGCGTTGGTTCTGGGTTTTGTTGCTTTTGCGAATCTCGCTTTGTGGATTGCCAGCCTTGTCGGCCGTAAAATTCCGGCAATCTGGCAATTTTCAAAATACGCCGCCATAGGCGCGATGAATTCCGCTTTGGATCTCGGCATTTTAAATTTACTAAGTATGGCTTTTCAAGTTTTTGCCGGGCCAACCCTACTCGTCTTAACCGCTATTTCTTTTATGACGGCAGTAACTAACTCT
>CAYHZT010000028.1:0-4684 GCA_964361325.1 uncultured Candidatus Saccharibacteria bacterium | reverse complement strand
GAGGTCGTTCGTGCGAGCGTTGCCGGCAAGATGGCCAACCAGACCGATGTTCTGGCCTTCCGGCGTCTGGATCGGGCAGATGCGGCCATAGTGCGAAGGATGCACGTCGCGTACTTCAAAACCGGCACGCTCGCGAGTGAGCCCTCCGGGACCCATAGCCGAAACGCGCCGCTTATGCTCCAACTCCGCGAGTGGATTAACCTGGTCCATAAATTGAGAAAGCTGCGAAGAGGAAAAAAATTCTTTAACTGCCGACATCAGCGGCCGGGCATTTACCAACTGCACTGGCGTAAGGGCTTTTGGTTCAAACGTGGACATGCGGTCCTGTACGATTCTTCGCATACGCGCGAGGCCTAAACGGAAACGATTTTGTAAAAGCTCACCTACCGCCCGAACGCGTCGGTTCCCTAAATGATCAATGTCGTCCGGCTCGATTGTTTGCTCGTTATTGAGCCGAATAATCTCCTTGACGATGGCAACTAAATCTTCCAGTTCCAAAAGCCGCGCTTCGGATTTGCGGCGAAGGCGCTGGTTGGCCTGAAACCGGCCTACGAGCGAAAGATCATATCGATCCAGCCGCTGAAACATAGCGTCAATCAAGCTGGAGGCGTTCTCCACGGTTGCCAAGTCGCCCGGACGAATACGCTTATAGATTTCGATGTAAGATTCGTCTTTGTTTTTAGCCGAATCTTTTTTCAACGTAGCTTCAATATATTTGACCGGTCCGTTATCAATATCGGCAAATGTTTTTAAAATGTCTTCTTTTTCGGTCAAGCCAAAAATCCTAAGCAGATTCGTAATCGGCGCTTTGCGGCGGCGGTCAATTTTTACGCCGATAACGCCGTCGGGATCGGTTTCCAATTCCAGCCACGCGCCGCGATTCGGAATTACTTTAGCGCCAAAAAATTTCCGGCCGCGATAAACGCTGGCGGTAAAATAGGCGCCGGAAGATCGAATCAGCTGAGGAACAACAACGCGCTCAACTCCATTGATAATAAAAGTGCCACGGTCGGTCATTGTCGGAAAATCTCCAAAATAAACCTCCTGTTCCTTGGAATCTTTGGCTTTGTGATTAATAAGTTTAAGTTTTACCCGCAGAGGCGATTCAAAAGTTAAGTCTTTGAATTTTGCGTAAACTTCGTCGTATTTTGGCTCATCAAAATAGTAGCTTACAAATTTAAGTTCAATGTCCTTCCCCGCGTAATCTTTCATCGGAAAAGCTTCCTCGAAAAGTTCTTTGAGGCCGGCCTTAGTAAACCAATCGTAGGATTGCGTTTGAATCTCAACCAAATTTGGTTGAGCAGTCAGCGGTCCCGGATGGGACGAAAAAACTTTGGTGGGAAGTTTATTAATCATTAGGACCAAATCCGCCTACCGGCAGGAAATGATGAAACGCAGAACAAGAAAAGACACTACGGGAGTAGTTTTTATGTCTTTTGCAATTAATTAATATAGTACACTAGCGCCTCTTGACTTGTCAAGCGGCATCACCTCCTAAGATACTTCAGTTTATTTTCCTTGTGCTCTTCAAAGGTTTTACTGAAAACAGTACTCTTGGTTAACGGGTCGGATAAATAATAAAGATAGTCGGAGTTTTTGGGGTAAATCGCGGCACGAAGAGCGTCCAGGCCCGGATTTGCGATCGGTTTTTTTGGCAAGCCGAGGTGGGTATAGGTTTCAGGCGCCACGTCAATCTGAAGCGGCATGCCGATAGCCAGACGTTTATAAATAATTCCGGCAACCAAATAGCGATCTTCGGAAAACGGCACTTCTTTTTCTATCATCGAAGCGACAATCAACGCTTTGTAAAAATCTCCGGAATAATTTTCCGAAAATGATCTGGTTTTGATTTGAAAATTGGCCAAGAATTTTCTGACTACGTCATTCACGGACGAATTCGGAAAAAAGCGATAAGTGTCGGGAAATAAAAATCCCTCCAGGGATTTACCGGGAAAGTTGGAAAGTTTTCCCGGTTCAATAATATCCGCCTGTGTCAGTTTTTTTTCTATTTCCAAAAGTGTTTCGCCTTCTATAACTACAATCGCGATATCTTCTTCTGGACCTTGAACCAGCGCGGAAATTATTTCCGGCAAATTCATATCGTTTGCCAGTATGTAATTCCCGGCTTTCAGTTTGTGCGCGGAACCGGATAGAAACCCATAAATCAAGAAGGTTGCCGGCGACTTAATAAGTCCGGCGCCTTTTAAATCGTACGCGATTTGGCGGAATCCAACGCCCCGCTCAATGCCAAAACCAACTGCCCGCGCGTTACCGCCAACCGGAGCAAGAAGATAAGCAATCACCGCCCAGGTGGCAAAAACAACAAATACGCCGATTGAAATGTAAATTAATTTTTCTTTAGACATCTTTATTGCTCAATAACTCTTCTTAAGAAGGATGATCGGACAACAGTGCTTTGGATTACACCAACGAGTATAGCATTGGTTAATATACTGGAACCGCCATAACTTAAAAACGGAAGAGTCACTCCGACAACCGGCAAAAGGCCGAGCGCCGAACCAATGTTAATCGTAAATTGGGCAAGAAACATAATTACGGTCCCGAGACAGATCAATTTTGAAAAATTGTCGTGGCATTGAATCCCGATTTTAATAATTCGCAAGAGTAAAAAAACAAAGGCGCCAATTACTAATAATCCACCCAAGCCTCCCCACTCCTCGACAAAAGCGGAAAAAACAAAATCTGTTTCCGCTTCCGGCAAAAATCTAAGCTGAGACTGAGTCCCCTGACCGTAGCCCTTGCCAAAAAATCCAGCCGAACCGACGGCGATTTTAGATTGGATCACGTTGTAATTTATATCCAGAGGGCTATAGCTTGGATTCAAAAAAGCAGTAATACGGTTTTTTTGGTAGTCCTTGAGTAAAAATTTCCAGCCAAAACCAAACAGAAGCGAAAGAATCACAAAACCGATAAACAAGTGCCGCCAGCGAATACCGCTGACCAACAACAGTCCAAGCCAAATTGAAAATAGTATTAAAGCCGAACCCAGATCCGGCTGAATTAAAATCAAAAGTGTCGGAATAACAAAATATAAAAATGACTTTAGTAAAATATTCCAGCGCGCGATGCCGACATGATGCCTGGCAAAAAAGTAAGCGAGAAGAATAATTAATGCGATTTTAGCAATTTCCGATGTCTGTATCTGTACCGGCCCGGCAACCAGCCAACTGCGGGTATTACGAATAACCGGCGCGAATAAATAAGTCGTCAGTAATAAGACCAGTGAAAAAATATATACTCCGAAAATTACCCACTTATAACTGGTCAGCGGTCGCCAGTCGATTCGTGCAAAAAAAACAATTACGGAAAATCCTATCGCGAACCAAATTAACTGCTGCCAAAAAAGCGAACGGTTGATGCTTGAAAGTATAACGAGGCTGGCAGCCGCCAAAAATAAAATAGCCGCGTTCAAAAACCAGTCCTGCCTCTTGAGAAGCGTAACCATGGCGGCGATTATTTACTAATCTCCGCAGAAACCGCGGTTTCTAATTCATTCAACCGCAATATGGCATTAAGCGGAACGATAATCTTAAACGCCCGTTCTTCAAAGGGTCGGATATCAAACAAAACCGTCTTGGAAGCCCCGACTAATTTGCCAGTTGCCTTATTCGTGATCAACGCTCCCACACCGGCGCGTGAAATTTTAAAAGATTCGCGATTGGCTAAAATTCCGGTAACCGTGGCCGTGGATCCGTTAATTTCGGTTTTAACCTGGCGGAATTGGGTTTTTGGTTCGGAAAATTCTTCGGCGGATTTATAGGCCGGCGCGCTTACGCTAATTTCGGGAACGCCGACAATTTTACGAAAATCTATTTTCAAATTCGGCTCAATTACTATCTTTTTGGCTTCGGCCGGATAGATAAAAGATGTCTTGGTCAGGGAATAAATATTTTCCCGGGCTGCTCCGTAAAAATTGAGAGTGTAAGTAAAAGATTGAGCGCCGTAGGTTATATTATGATTGGCAAAATTCAAAACCGCGTTAGTGCTGTCGCCAATGCCGAATATTTCAACGCTTGCTTCTATCGGCTTTAACTTTTTTAATTCGCACGACACGCAAGGGCCGCCGCAATCAGCTTCTTTTTCGCCTTGATTTTGGCGATTATCAAAACAGGTCGGCGCTGGTTGAATAAACAAGGAATAAATTCCATAAACAATAAGGCCGATCACCGCCAAATAAAACACGGAGTAAATTAATTGTTTGAAAAACCTAGGCATTACTACCTTTTATTATACCAGTACCAAAACTCATGTATACCGGCGTACCCTACTTTCCCAACCGCCGAAGCAGCGAGTATCATCGGGACTAGACGGTTTCACTTCTCTGTTCGGAATGGGAAGAGGTGGTGCACATCTAGCTAAAACACCGGTAAGCATGAATCTTTGTACCGTGATTTGGATTATAAATAATTAAGCTAATTCGTACCAGCAAGCGCGTAATATTGAGAGTGCAGCCCCTACTGCACAAATGCCGCGACACGCCAGTCGTGGAATTTGTGCAGTAGAGGTGACGGTTTATTAGTACTCCTCGGCTGAACACCTTACGATGCTTACACCTAGAGCCTATCAACGTAGTAGTCTTCTACGAACCGCGTCCTTGCGGACAACACTTAATCTTGGGGTAGGCTTCGTGCTTAGATGCTTTCAGCGCTTATCCCTTCCATAC
>CAYHZT010000027.1:0-5124 GCA_964361325.1 uncultured Candidatus Saccharibacteria bacterium | reverse complement strand
TAGCTCAATGGATAGAGCAGCGCTCTTCTAAGGCGTTGATGTAGGTTCGATTCCTTCTGGGGGCACAAATATAAATTGCTACCACGCGGTAGCAATTTATATTTGTGCTGTAATTATACACTTTGACTCGCTTTGATGTTGAATGTACCGACAAGTAGTTTGATATAAAAGCATATTTATGTAATACTGTGTTTTGCAGTAGCGTTCAGGTAGGGATTGGCCCTGCCTGCGCCATATCAGTATCTTTGGAGATTCAGCCGTGAATAAGCTGATGAACCAGGACCCTCCTCCGTGCGAGAATGACGGGAATTGTGGTACCGACCACAATGACTCGTCGAATAACGGCGGACACTAGGTAGCCATACGAGGCGTAGCATTACGCCTCTTTTTATTTTTCCTCAAAGAGATTATAATTTACGCAATATGTCAAATTATCAGGAATCGGTTTTGAAAAACGGGCTTAGGCTTATTACTCATACCAACAAAGAGTCAAAAGTGACGGAAATTGATGTTTGGATAAAAGCGGGTGGACGTTATGAAACTAATGAAACTTGGGGATATGCGCATATCCTAGAGCATATGCTTTTAAAGGGGACAGAAAAGTACCCTGACGTGTTTGCCGTGCATTCAAAGCTTGATCGCGCTGGCGCGTATGCAAATGCTTATACAGGCGTCGACCAGGTCAGGTTCGTATTTCAGGTTGCCGGCAAATACACAGACTCTTTCTTGGAATTGATGGCAGAAATAATCAGGCGGCCTTTGTTGGACGGTGATGTGTTTGAAAATGAAAAGAAGGTCGTGCTGGAAGAACTGCACAAAACAGAGTCGACTCCGGATCAGTTTGCGGCTAGAGTTAATTTGAATAAAGTTTTTCAGGGCCATCCGTTAGAGCGTTATTCGCTCGGCACGGAAGAAAGCGTACGAAGCGCCACGGCAGAAAAAATTCGCGAATATTACAAACGTTTTTATGCGCCCAACAATGCGGCAATAGTGGTCATCGGTCCGGATAAGCATATAGCGGTTAAAAATATCGTTGAAAAATATTTTGGTGATTGGGCTAAAAGCGATTCTTTGGAAAATAATAATCAAATTCCTAAACATCCCCAAAAAAGAAAGTTTTTTCATCTAAACGACATCAAGCAAACATATATTTTTTTGAACTACTATACCCCCGGCGCTGACTCCACGAGAGAGCAGGCAGCGCTCGATCTTGTTGCAAGCTATTTAGGATATGGATTTAGTTCGCCGCTTCTGCAAGAATTGCGAGTAAAAAAAGGTCTTGTGTATAATGTATCCGCAAATAATTTTTTTAATGCCGATGCGGGGCGTTTTATGCTTTATACATTTACCACGAAGCCGAAAGAGGTAATCGTTACCTTTAAAGAGGTTGTCCAGAAATTGAAAGACCGTTTTAGCGAGGGTATGTTACCAGAAATTAAGGCGCAAAGAGTCGGCCAGTTTTTACGAGTTTCTGCCGACCCATTTCACGAAGGCGATATTTTGGGCCGTAATTTTATCTTAAGAAATAAATTAATCTCACCGGATGATTATGTTGCAGAAATAAACAAAGTTACTTATACGGATATTAAAAATGTTATTGAGAAGTATTTAGTGGAAGACAATTCATTTTTAACAATCGTTGGACCGGAGGATGTTGCGGCATAGTCCGCGCGTACTACTAACATAAATTGACGTTCTACCCGCTTTATTGTATAGTGGGTTTTCAATTATGAATCTTAGAAACATAGCAATCATAGCGCACGTAGACCACGGCAAAACCACGCTGGTGGATTCGCTTTTAAAACAATCGGAAAATTTTAAAGTGAAAGCCGACGCGGCCAGTGAATTGATCATGGATTCCAACGAACTTGAACGCGAACGCGGAATTACCATTTTCTCCAAAAACGCAGCGGTTAAATACAAAGATTTTAAAATAAACATTGTTGATACTCCCGGTCATGCCGATTTTGGCGGCGAAGTTGAGCGTATTATGCGTATGGTGGACGGAGTGCTGTTGCTTGTAGACGCCAAAGAAGGTCCGATGCCGCAGACTAAATTCGTTTTGCGCAAAGCGATTCAAGCGGGACACAAAGTTATCGTAGTTATAAATAAAATAGACAAGGCCGATGCCCGTCCCGAATGGGTGCTGAACCAGACTTTTGATTTATTTGTGGAGTTAGGCGCCACTGACGAGCAGGTAAACTTTCCGGTTATCTACGCGTCTGCCGTTCAGGGAAAAGCCGGCAGCGAACAGGATTTGTCAAAAATGACCAACGTTCAGCCGCTTTTCGAAGCCATCGTCAAATATATTCCGGCCCCGAAAATAAACGAATCCGGTCCGCTTCAATTTTTAACCGTTAATTTGGTACAAGATAATTACAAAGGTAAAATTGCCGTCGGCCGGCTTTATTCCGGCATTTTAAAAAAGGGAATGACGGTTGCTCACATTAATCGGTCGGGAAAAATTTCCAAAACCCAACTGACCGCGGTGATGCTTTTTGACGGCCTGGCTCGCGTTGATGCCGATGAGGCGCGCGCGGGAGATATCGCCGCTATCGCGGGTATTCCCGATATTTCTATCGGCGAAACTATCGCTGACGTTAACGATCCGCAGGCATTGCCTACTATTAAAATAGACGAGCCGACTATTAAAATGACTTTTAGCGTTAATACTTCGCCCTTCACAGGACGAGAAGGGAAATACACCACTTCGCGCAATCTCAAGGAGCGGTTGGAAAAAGAAATTGAAACTGACGTTGCTTTGTCCGTGAAGCAAGCCGATTCGGTTGACCGTTGGATTGTTGCCGGGCGTGGGGAATTACACCTCGCTATTTTAATAGAAAAGATGCGCCGGGAGGGTTATGAATTACAGGTTTCCAAACCGCAGGTAATTTTAAAGGAAGTTGACGGAAAAACTTTAGAGCCAATGGAGTTGGTGTCTATTGAAGTTCCTGAAAAATTTTCAGGCGCGGTGATAGAGCAAATGGGAAAACGATTGGGCGTGATGAAAGATATGCGCGTGGATCGCGCCATCGCGCTTATGGATTTCGCCATTCCAACTCGCGGTCTTATCGGATTTCGTAATGAATTTCTAACCAATACAAAAGGATTAGGCGTTATTAATAGTATTTTTCTTGGTTATGAAGAGTTTAAGGGGGAATTTTCCGCCAATACTCACGGTTCGTTGGTAGCTTCCGAAGGTGGCACTTCCAATAGCTACGGTCTTCTTGCCGCTCAAAGCCGCGGCCAGCTTTTTATCGTCCCCGGCGTTGATGTTTATGAAGGCATGGTAGTTGGAGAGAACGCGAAAGACAACGACATTATGGTAAATATTTGCAAAGCCAAAGAGCTTACGAACTTCCGCACTAAAAATTTCGGCGTTCAAGAAAGTCTGGAGGTGCCTCGGCAAATGGGACTGGAGGACGCTTTGGATTATATCGGCGAAGATGAGTTCGTTGAGGTAACTCCAAAAAACATCCGTTTACGCAAAGCATTTTTAACCGAAAACGCGAGAAAGCGTGCCGGGAAATAAAACTCGTCGCACTTTACGTACTTTAAGCACTTGACGGACTTTAAGGACTGGATTATTAAGTAATCAGTCCTTTGAATGGAGGTTGAATATGAATACCGCGCAAGACCATGAATTGTTTATGAGGTTGGCCATTACATCGGCGATGATTGGCGTCGAGGACGGCCAAACACCATTCGGCGCTTGTATCGTGAGAAATAAAAAAGTGATCGCGGTCGAGCACAATATCGTTTGGGAAAGCCGCGATATTACCGCTTACGCCGAAGTGACTGCTATTCGGGCCGCTTGCCTGGAGTTGAACACCGTTGACTTGTCCGGGTGCCGGATTTATTCCACTTGCGAACCATGCCCGATGTGTTTCGCCGCTTGCCACTGGGCTAAAATTTCCGAGATTTTCTTCGGAACAAGTATTGCTGACGCGGCAAAATGCGGCTTCAATGAATTGAAAATTTCCAACAAACATCTGAAGATGATAGGCGATACGTCGGTAGTCCTGACCGGAGATTTTTTAAGAGAAGAAAATTTGCAACTTTTCCGGATGTGGCAAAAACGCCAAGATAAAAAAGTTTATTAATCCCCGCCGTCGGGGATTTTTTATTCCCATTGTAAATAATTATCGAACTGGCTATTATATTCGTACTTCTTTGGAGGTTCGTTATGAATAAGTTGAAGAGAGTTATTCGGCAACTTAACGAATTGAATGATGTAAGAAAAAAAATTGTTTCGGAAAAGCTTCAGATTGTCAGGCGCGCGCTGATACGGTGCGCGGAGTGCGACAAGAAAAGTCGGTTGTGCGTTTGGGTATTTGTTCAGGATTGGTGGTATGAAGAGCCTTATGGCTGCACCGGCGGCGCTGAATGGCGGACATCTCAAACCGAGTCGTGCCACATAGTCTGTCCAAAGTGCGGGAAAGAAAATTATATTTACAATCATCCGGAGCGAACAAGAATTGTCGACTTGATTGATGTGTCCGCTTCGGACTTTCTTAAAAAGGATATTTTCAAAGCAGTAGGAGACGCGCACGGTCATAGTGGCTACGAACGAAAAATAGTAATAAGACCATAACCGCCCGCCAGGCGGTTTTTTTTATTCTCCTTCGCTGAATACATGAGCGAGGCAATCTCTCTCCCAAAACGCGAAAGTTCTATCTGGTGGACCTAGCCAGAATCGAACTGGCGCCTCCTCATTGTCCCGATGGATTTTGGCGGGCCATCCAGTGTGGACCCGGCGAGAATCGAACTCGCGCTTCCTCATTGCAAATGAGGTATTCTGCCACTGAATTACGGGCCCGCCAAAATCATACGGGATCCCGACTACTTTGATTATAATTTAAATGGTGCTCGTCGGGACAAATGACCTACCTCTGAACTATAGGCCCATGGCGGAAGGGGTGAGATTCGAACTCACGAGGAGCTTTCGCCCCAATCGGTTTTCGAGACCGACGCCTTAAACCTCTCGGCCACCCTTCCATTCTTCGATCTTACTCAGGATCCCAAAATTTGTCGAAAGAACAAAATACCCTGGATTACCAGGGTATTTTATCACATTTGTTTAGAGATCGGAAGAGCGTCGTGTAGGGGAAGAGGGGTGATCTC
>CAYHZT010000026.1:0-5397 GCA_964361325.1 uncultured Candidatus Saccharibacteria bacterium | reverse complement strand
CGCGCAGCGCTTAGGACGCTGTTCCCGTAAGGGATTAGAGGTTCAAATCCTCTCGGGAGCACAAAAATCTCAAAACGTTTATAATAGGAGATATGTCTAAACCGGTAGTGTTGGCAATTATGGATGGCGTCGGCATCTCGGACGAAACCAAGGGCAACGCTTTTTATCTCGCCAAAAAAATCAATCTCAAAAAAATCAGCGAAAATTATCTGGGCGCCAAACTTCAGGCGGCCGGTATCGCCGTCGGAGTTCCCTGGGGAGAAGTCGGAAGTTCCGAAGTCGGCCATGCCAACATCGGAGCGGGAACCGTCGTTTATCAAAACTATCCACGTATAAGTCTGGCAATTCAAAGCGGCGAATTTTTTAAAATACCCGTTTGGGACGAAGTGATAAAACGCCCGGCGGTGCATCTTTTCGGACTGGCGACAAATTCCGGCATTCACGCCCATATTGATCATCTGCTGGCGCTGATAAAAATGCTGAGAATAAAAAAATACAAAGGCAATGTTTTTGTCCATGTCTTCACTGACGGCGAAGACGCCCCTCCCCGCTCGGCCGGAATTTTTATTGAAATGGTTGAAAAAGAAATGACAACCCAGAAACTCGGCAAAATCGCCACCGTCACCGGAAGAATCATAGCAATGGATCGCCAGAAAAATTACGACCGCACTAAGGCGACGGTTGACGCGATGGTATCCGGAAAAGGCCTGACCGCCAGGAGCCCCAAGGAAGCTTTGGAAATGGCTTACAAAAAAGGCCTTGAAGACGAAATGATTGAGCCGACTGTCATCGTTGATAAAAACGGTAAACCCATCGGCACTATCAACAGCAACGATGCTGCCGTGTTTTTTAATTTCCGCCCGGATCGCGCCCGCCAAATAACTGAAGCATTTATGAAAATGGACGGACTTTTTTTGGTTACGATGACTCAATACCAGGAAGATTTCCCGGTCAAAGTCGCTTTTCCACCGCAATACATCGTTGACCCGCTGGCAAAAGTAATTTCCGACGCCGGCCTAAAACAATTCCATATCGCCGAGAGCGAAAAATACGCTCATACTACTTACTTCTTAAACGGCGGACGGGAAGCGCCGTTCCCCGGGGAAAGCCGGGCAGTCGTCCCCTCGCCAGCCACCGAAGGTTACGAAAAAATGCCGGAAATGGCGGCTTATCAAATAACCGAAAAAGTACTGGAAGCGATTGAGAGCCGGAAATATGATTTTATTGTTTTAAATTTCGCCAACGGGGATATGGTCGGCCATACCGGCAACCTTAAAGCGGCCACTAAAGCAGTGGAGGTGGTGGATAATTGTATGGGCAAAATTGTTGATGCCGTTTTGAAACAGGACGGTGTTTTGGTAATCACCGCCGATCACGGCAATTGCGAAGAAATGATAAACCTCCAGACCGGCAAGATAGACACCGAACATTCCACTGATCCAGTTCCTGTATGGATTGTCGGGAAAAATTACGAAGCCAAAGACCTTCCGCCGGCCAGCGGAGAAGCGGCGGGCATCCTTGCCGACGTGGCGCCGACGATTTTGGAAATTATGAGTATTCACCAGCCGGCTTCAATGACCGGAAAAAGCGTTCTCCATTCAATTTCTCGTTTAGTGGTTTAAGGACCTTGAGGCAAGGTGTCCCGCTTGCCTGAGTTGTCTGAGAGAACCGGCGGTTCTCTATCTCGGCGGATAGAGCCCGCCTATGGGCTCGCCGCGAAACTTCTTTTTCTCCGATACCCAAGCGAGCGGATTGGCTTGGAGGTTTTTGTATAATCTCATCACAAAAACCCAATCCCGAGCGAGCGACAAGTGGAGGCTGCTGCCGGAGCAGCCGTAACGGGTTGAGAGAAAAAGAAGTTTGGGCGGAGAGGGTCTGCTTAACAAAACCGAAAGAGTTGCCTATTTTTATTTTCTTTGGCGATCATGAAAAGCCCGGTGGATTTCTTTGAGGTGCTTATTAGTGATATGAGTATAAATTTGCGTGGTAGAAACGCTGGCGTGGCCCAACAACTCCTGAACGGAACGAAGATCAGCTCCGTTCATTAACAAATCGGTGGCAAAAAGATGCCGCAAACCGTGCGGCGTCAGGCGCCGAGTAATCCCCGCTTTTCTCGCGTAGAAATTTACCAATCGCTGAACAGCTCTTTGTGTAATCCGACCGATTACTTCGCCTTTTTTACTCAAACTGACGAACAGATTATTTAAGACGTCTGTTCGTTTGGCTAAATAAGTCTTGATGGCGGCTTTGGCCGTGTCCGAAACAAAAACCAGACGCAATTTTTCGCCCTTCCCGCGCACCGTAATCTCTCCGCGGTTAAAATCCAAATAGCGGTCCAATCCGCAAAGCTCGGAAAGCCGCAGTCCGGTAGAAAAAAACATTTCTAAAATTGCTTTGTCTCTTAATCCGCGCAACGTGATCGGCTCGCCTTGAACTTGCTGAAGGGGTGCCGCCAACAGACGCTCTAAGTCGGCAAATTCAATCATTTCAATCTGACGCTGGGGAATTTTGGGCAATTCAATTTTGTCCGGCGCCACCGTATCGTAATCTTTTTTAGACAAGTACCTTAAAAAGTTTCGCAAGGCGATGATGTAATATGTTTGAGATATTTTTTTGATGTGTTTCTGCCGCGCCAGAAACAGACGGAAGTTTTTTACACTTTCCAGCGTCAGATCGGATAAGTCGCGGACTTTCTCACTGGCAAAAAATGCTTTCAGATACCGTTCGTAATTCTCGCGCGTTCGCGGCGAACGATTTTTTTCTATTTCCAAATAGTCGAGATAATCTTTCAATAGAGTTTCAATATTGGGCATATCTATTTTAATTATACACCCCAAACAATAATGCCTATAAATTACTAATTTTCAATTTCCAATTTACAATTTTCATTAAATGAAGCAATGAATCAATTTTCAAACAGTTTGTAACATTGTGTCATTGAAAATTTATTGTAAATTGATAATTGAAAATTTTTCGTGTTTGCCCAAATTGATGATTTCTGACATAATTTCCAAACAACAAGAACATGGCAAGACGTCCTCCAATCGTAGTAATAATGGGCAGCGTGGATCACGGCAAGACCACGCTTCTTGATTATATAAGGAAAACCAATGTCGCGGCTAAGGAAACCGGCGGCATCACGCAATCCGTCGGCGCTTACGAAATAGAACATCCTTCGGCAAGCTCAGGGCAAGTTCAAAAAATCACTTTCATAGATACTCCCGGCCACGAAGCTTTCGCAAAAATGAAAGCGCGAGGTGCCAAAATTGCCGACATCGCTGTTTTAGTAGTGGCCGCCGATGACGGCGTCCAGCCACAGACTAAAGAAGCAATTAAAATCATTAATGAGTCAGAAACGCCGTTTGTAATTGCCATCAATAAAATTGACAGAGTCCCCGACACTTCAAAGGTAAAAAATGAGCTTATGCAGGCGGGCGTCCTTTTGGAAGGTTATGGCGGCAATATCAGTAGCCAACCCGTTTCGGCAAAGACCGGAGAGGGCGTCAATGATTTACTGGATCTGATTCTGCTTGCCGCCGATATGGAACATCTTGATTGCGACCCAAGCCATCTCGGCAAAGGATTCGTACTGGAAACTACGCTGGATAGTCGGCGCGGACCGCTGGCCACGGTTATCGTCACCGACGGAACTATCCGATGCGGAGATTTCATCAGAACCGATCAGGCTTTCGGTAAAATCAAAATTTTAGAAAATTTCCTGGGCAAAACTATCAGGGAAGCGACCGCGTCCAGTCCGGTACGAGTTTTGGGGTTTGAGACTCTCCCTAAAGTTGGCGAGGATTTTATCGCCGGACCAAAACTTGAACCCGCTATTTCCATCAAGGCGAGTCCGGTCAATAGCGGAGGGCCAAAAACCGCGGCGCCGGAAGGTCAGGAAACCATTCGATTGATTCTGAAAGCCGACGCCTTCGGCTCTTTAGAGGCGCTCTCTGAAATAGTCAGAAATCTTCCGAAAAAATCCCCTTCGACAAGCTCAGGACAAGATCAAAAAATAGAAATCATACAGGAAGCCGTCGGCAATATCGGCGACGGCGATGTGAAGCTTGCCATATCCACTAAAGCGGCTATTGTCGGCTTTAAAACTTCAGCCAGCAAAGCCGCCGAAACTCTTGCGCGCGCCCATGGAGTGCGTATCGTTCAATCAGAAATCGTTTACGAGCTTCTTAAGGTGATTGAAGATACGCTGGAATCTTTGCACAAGAAAGTTATTAAAGGAAAATTAGAAATCCTCGCGGTCTTCAGTAAAAAGGGCACTCAGCAGGTTATCGGCGGCAAAGTCACCGAAGGAGCGATTGTAAATAACGCTGTTTTGGAAATACATAGAAGGATCGATATAATAGGCAGCGGCAAAGTGCTGAATCTCCAACAAAAAAAACAGGATGCGAAAACCGTGGGCGCCGGCAATGAATGCGGTTTGTTATTTGATACCGAAACGGAGATTAAAATCGGCGATGTTTTAATTTTGCGACAATGAAACACCGACCGGAGCGAGCAAGCGATCTTATTATTGAGGAATTGAATAAAATTATTTTAAAGGAGGTAGAAATACCCGACGCTTTGATAACTATCACCGATGCCGACGTAACCAAAGATTTGTCGCAAGCAATCATAAAAATTAGCGTTTACCCGTCGGAAAAAACTGCCGAAACTATGAAAGTGCTCGGAAAAAGACAGGGTTATTTCCAACATCTCTTATTAAAAAAGATAAACATTAAACCAATGCCGCGACTTTTATTTAAAGCGGATGCCGGACCGGAAAACGCGGCCAGAGTTGAAAAATCATTAATGGCGGATAAATAGTTCGGCGCGGCTCCCCTCGACACAGCTCTGGGCAAGCACTGTAAAGAAAAAACTTCCTCGTAATGAGGAAGTTTTGTTTATTACTCTCTACTCCGTATTCGGCCGAAGTCCGAGGGTCTGCTGACAAATGCGAAGGAATATTTCCTTTGTCGGGTTAACGCCGAGATTACTGAAAGTCCCACGAATGTCAGGGTGCTGGAACTGTAGATGACTCTCGTAGTGTTCCTCAAGAATGTTAAGCACCTCGCTCACTTTTCCTTGATCGTCCGCGTGGAGCAGGACGTTGGCTACGTCGTACATCAGATTTGGGCCGAAATTAATAAAGACTGAGAAAGCGCGGTCCCAAGACGCTCCAAGCTTCGATTGCAGGGCATCGCGGAATTGCTGTTCGATGTTATCGGCCATCAAGCCTCCTTTTTGCTTCTACTATTTCTTCAATGGTGCCCGGGGTGGGACTTTCGCTTCGCCTTTGGCTGGATAGCCCAAAGGCTCGCCGAACCACATCGCAGCACCCCGACCCCCGCTTAAGACACCTTCGGTTTCTTACGTCGCTTCGCTCCTATCTTCCTGATACGG
>CAYHZT010000025.1:0-5985 GCA_964361325.1 uncultured Candidatus Saccharibacteria bacterium | reverse complement strand
GAAGATTCCCCGCCCAAACTGGCGGCGCGGAAATAACCAACGATATTCTCAATTTCCCGTTCCAGCCCGTAATGGTTCTTGAAAAGATTATAAACGGTAATAACATCGCCGTTTTTCAAGTCAAGAATTTTTGCGAGACGCGGATCGTCTTTGGCGGAAATCGTTTTGTAGCCCTTCTTGATAATGGCTTCATAAACCCGCTGATGCGCGGTTTTAACTAATTTAGGATTACTTTTGACCAAATTCAAATATTCACTCAGCGTCATGGCGGCGTCTTTTGTCATTGTCTTTCTCCTTGAGTTGTAAAAGTACTTTCTTAAAATTAGCATATAAAACTGGCGTTTTACAACCAGACAAACTAAACTTTAGTTTATGTATTTTACCGATGTCGAGCAGTTTAAATCCCAATGCGGTTATGAAATTGACGGTTCTTGGTATCCTCGCGTTACTAAAATCGTGGACATAAAATCCAAACCGGCATTAATGCATTTTTACGGCGAGGCGCCGAGTTTCGCCGCCGCTCAGGCCATTACCGAACAATCGGCAAAAGAAGGGACGTTAATGCATGAAACCGTGGAAAAGCTCATGGTCGGCGAAAAGCCCGATATCGATCCATCCATTGCTCCGGCTATAAAGGCCTTTTTGGAATTTTCGGATAAAAGTAATATACAAGTTGATTCGGCGCATGTAGAAAAGCGAATTTTCAATCCAGAACACAGGTATGCCGGGACTATCGATTCTTTGGCGCTTATTGGCGGCAAATTCGGGGTTTTGGACATCAAAACGTCACAAGCTATCTATCGGGACTATAATCTGCAAACCTCGGCCTATATGGATGCCCTTACCCGCGATCCCCTATTAGCGGGTCTGAATACCCGTTGGATTTTGAGAATTGACCAAAATAAGGGTTGTTTAAGATGCGGCGCAACGATGCGCAGCAAGGGCGGGCGCGACAAAATTAAAAATCCCACTCGCGGCGCGTGCATTGAAAATAATCACGAGTGGTCCGAGACGCGCGGCGTTGTTGAATTAAAAGAGTTTCCGTATTGGCAAGCGGATTTTGAAGCTTTTCTGGGCGCGAAAAAATTATGGGAATGGGAGAACGAGTATTGGCTAAAGAAAATCGGCTATTTGGCCTGATTCTTATTTGCCTTAAATTCTTCGTAAAGTTTTACCGCTTTCTCCATATTTTGCGGCGTCGGTTTGTGTAGATTTAATTCCGATACTCTAACTTCGGCTTTAGTAATTAAATAATTTAAAAATTCCTTGTCTTTTATGGCTTTGTCAAAAATTACCGGGTCGCCGGCGGCGTAGTGGTGTTTTGTTAATTTTTCCCTGCCCTCAATTTTTTTAAATTTCACTTCGGGAGATTCCGGAACAGCCCCTTTTTCCAGGTCTAGTATTTCCTCTTCCGCGGTTTGAGATTCCCTGGGAAAGGAAATCGGCTTTCCTTTAACGCGGCGAACCGGTTCTAATAAAGCCTCTACTTCTTCGGGATTTGGCGCTCCGGCTGCTTCTTTTTTAGATATTTTTTCCAGCATATTATTGTCTTAGTCTTTGTAATACAGCCGCTTCTACTTCCTGGCGGTTCCGGCCATAAGTTGCCCGTGAAAGTTTTTGAATTTGAGCGGCGACGGCTGAATTACCCTTTGGCGACGGAAGAGTGCGGATATTAAACGGCTTTGTCGTTTGTCCGTTAATTAAAAGTTTGGCGTAAGCGTTAAAATTGTCAATATTCATAAGATCATTTTTGGAAAATACAGGCTCGAATTGCTTGCCGAGAAATTCTGCATCGTCGGCGCCAATCCGAAAAACGATTTGCGAGCCGACATTGCCAAAGACCGCGTCGCGGATTTTTTCGGCCAATTGCGCGATGAATTGGTGTGCTACCACAAGGTTGAGCCGGTATTTGCGCGCTTCGGATAAAATTGTGGCAATGGAATCGGTGGTGAAATTTTGAAATTCATCCATAAACAGATTAAAATCCCGGCGTTTTTCCTGCGGAATATCCGCTCGCGATAAAGCCGCCATCAAAATTTTGCCGACCAGAATCATACCGATAAGATTGGCGTTTATGTCGCCGATTTTGCCCTTGGAAAGATTGATTAAGAGAATTTTTCCCTCATCCATCAAGCCGCGAAAATTAAGCGATGAAACCGGTTGGCCGATGATGGGACGGATATAATCGTTGGAAATAAAATTATTGAATTTAGATGTAATATAAGGGGTCATATTGGCAAGCGACGCTTCGCCGCCGGCTTTGGCCGCTTCCTTTTCCCAAAAATCTTTGACGGTCGGGTTGGTAGCTTTTGCAAGGAGCCGTTTACGAAACTCCGGGTCGGTAAAAATTCGCGGCACTTCTATTAAAGTGGCGTGTTCATTCGGATCGTCCATCAAAAGTAAAAGAGCGTTGCGCATATACTGCTCAAACATCGGTCCCATAGTTTCGGCCGTGAATAGCTTGTTAAAAATACTTTGCATTTCGTTGACGATAAATGTTTTTTCTTCCGGCCGGTCGGGATTATATTCCAGCATATTGAGCCCCAACGGGTTATCCAAATCGGACGGGTCAAACACAATGACGTCCTTGGCTCTTTCTTCGGGTACCAGCGCGATAATTGATTCAACAAGTTCGCCGTGAGGGTCGATAATCGCCAACCCCTCCCCTTTTTTAATGTCTGAAGTAACCATATTTACCAATAAAGTGGACTTGCCGGTGCCGGTTTGGCCGATAACGTAAATATGACGGCGGCGATCTTCGTCGGTGATATAAACTTGCTTGGATTCGCTGCGGAAAACGCTCTCCCCTATTAACACGCCGCTTCCCGGCAAAATAGTCGGTGGCGTGGCCTCTTTGGATTTCAACCACTTTAATTTTGGAATTTCCGTGCTCGAAATCGGCAAATGCCAGACGCTGGCCAACTCCTCCGTGTTTAGAACCATCGCCTCCGATTCGTCAAAATCCCTAAAAACAAAGTGGAAAATCAGGTTTTTAAAATTACGCGGTTCCACGGCTTTAAATTCGTTGCGATTAAATGCCGCGAATTGTCCCAGAGATCCGGTCAGGGCGTTCAAAAGCTCTTCCGCCCGATAAGCGGATACCGCCGAAGCGACCAGACGCACATTGACGTTTAGCAGAGGCTTCGCGATTTTGTAATTCAGGGCCTTAACCGCTTCGTCATCCGCCACAACGGTTGGCAGAAACTCGCCTTTTTTCGCGGTCGGCGGGGAAAAAGATTTACCGGCCAGTAAGTCCGAAAGTTTCGCGCCTCGTTTGAGATTATCAATCATTTTAGAAATAGTTTTCGGCGTTGAAGGCGGCGCCGGTTTGGCGACGATTTGAATGGCCAGCCCTTCGCCGGCTAATTCCAACTTCGAAAAATTATTGAGAATCGGCAGGAAAGTATCGGCGTTTGCCTCGCCGTAGCTTTTTATCGGAAGGGCAAAATGTTGTTTTTGTTTGAGATAGACGGCTTTTACCGCGCCCTCCGAATTGAAAATAGTGTAATCGTCCGATTTCTGAACTTGCGAATCCGGCCAAAGGCTTTGAATCTGGCGAATGGAAGACTCCAGCGATTCCTCCGGGACAGCCGCGTAAAAATGAATATCTTCGCCGATATTATGAACCGCGACTTCCAGCGAGAAAGGCATTTTGAGACTACTGAAAAGACCGAGTAATTGTTCCGTAAGTTTAATTTCCGAGATCGGCTCTTTACCTTCGGCTTTTTGAATCAACCGGATAGAAATAGGCCGGAGCGTGAGAGTTTTTAAGAACTTTAATTTTTTAGTTCGTACTTCAAAATAAATCAGTAACGTTATAGCCGCCACCACTAAAGGAATTCCGAAAGAAATTAAAAGCGCCGTGATAGAGCTCATAACAAACCGCGAGTTTTCATCTCGTCGTATAATTTGTCGGTAAGAGCGTCGTGAAACGCGTCCAGAACCAACGGGCCGCTTTCCTTCGCTTCTTTGGCAGCGCGTTTAATGCCCGCATGCCACGCCAGGTCCAACAATTTTTCCACCCTGATTTTTGTTTCCGCGGGTGCGTCGGATAAATACTTCGGTAAAACCTGCGCCGACGCGTCGGTCACTGGAGACGCGGAAGTTGCTGCGCCGCCGGACGATTGAGCGGTAATTTGTTCCTTTATCACGGTTTTTGCCGCTTCCTGCTCGGTTTTGGCAATACCGCGCTCTTTAATTTCAACAGATAATCTTTTGATTTCCTGCTCAAGCGCTGCGTGTTCCAATTTAGATTCCATTACATTATTATAGCAAAACCCGCCTTAATTTGTTATTGTTTTAAGCAATACCGACAGTGAATGTGGATACCCTATACATTCTTTTTCTTATACTAATTCTCATTTTAGTTTTACCGACAATGTACGCCGGACTAATTGGCGCTCCGCTCGCCCTTACTTCAAAAACTAGACTGAAAGATATTATTAATAAGGCAGAAATAAAAGAATCGGATAATTTTTATGAACTAGGAACGGGAACTGGCCGAGTAATTAGAGCAGTGGCGGAAAAAACCGGAGCCAGAGTAACCGGTTTCGAACTTTCGCCGGTTTATTTTTTTCTATCATGGCTGAATTTAATATTGGCGAAGGTTCAAAAATATAAACTTTTCAACAAAAACTTCTTTCACGCCGATCTTTCCGGCGCCGACGTAGTCTTCTTTTTTTTAATGCCGAAAAGTAACGAAAGATTAAAAATCAAACTTACCAAAGAGCTTAAACCCGGATCGCGCGTTGTTTCATACGCGTTCAAAATAGCGGACTGGACGCCCTACTACTCCATAGTAGATAACCACAATCCGTCTATATATTTTTACAGAATATAAAAAAACCGGGAATTATACCCGGTTTTTGATTCTTACTTCTTTGTGTCCTGCTTGCCGTCCTTATTACCCTCTCGATAAGCCTCGCTCGTCCCCAGCGGATCAAGGCCGGGCATAAAAGCGCCGAGGATACTTCCTTTTTCTTTGAATTCGCCATTGCGGCCATCGTTATAGCCTCGCGCATATTCGCGAAACTCTTCTTTGTCTTCACTCTTTGGCACGCCGCAACTCCTTAAAAAACATAAGCTTGATGTTGCCGTCAACCCAAATTAGGTCGACTAATAACAACGCTTCGTTCTATGTTCGAAACAAAATATACGATATTTATCACTATTTGTCAATGACAATTAGCCGTGCCTTACTTCTATTACGTCGCCGTCCTGGACGACGTATTCCTTGCCCTCCAGCCGCATCCAGCCCTTGGCTTTGGCATTCGGCCAAGAACTCGCCTCAAGAAGTTTTTGCCAGCTGATGACTTCCGCGCGGATAAATTTTTTCTCAAAATCGGTGTGAATGACGCCCGCCGCCTGCGGCGCCTTATCCCCTTTTGTTATGGTCCACGCGCGGCTTTCGTCTTCGCCGGTGGTGAAAAAGCTGATTAAACCGAGAATTTCATACGCTTTTTGGACCAATTCCGGGATATCGGTCGCGGATGCAAGGTCGGCAATAACATAAGCCGCTCCCCCATCCGAAATTTTCTTTTTCAGTTCCTCGGAAACATCCCCCGGCTTGCCGTTTAAAAGATAAATTTGTTTTTTACCCATCAAAAGATTCATTTCTTTAATTTTCAAGTTTTGCAAACCGGCCGCGAATTCCGTTTTGTTGATGGGTTTTCCGGACTCAAGAATCGGTTTTGCCATTTTCAAGAACTCCAGAGCTTTGGCGGAATCTTTGTTTCCGGCTTTGGCCTCAACTTCCAACCTCTTCAGCGCTTTTTCAATCGTTTCTAAATCTTTGAGCGCGAGCTCTACGTTGATAATTTCCATATCGCGAATCGGGTCCACGGAATTTTCCACGTGGATAATGTCCGCGTTTTGGAAAACCCGAAGAACCATCAAGACCGCGTTGGTTTCCCGGATGTGGGTCAAGAATTTATTTCCCAGTCCCTCGCCCGCGCTGGCGCCTTTTACTAAACCGGCAATGTCATA
>CAYHZT010000024.1:0-7185 GCA_964361325.1 uncultured Candidatus Saccharibacteria bacterium | reverse complement strand
CAAGGGGATTGACAGAAGTTTTGCCTGTAGCGTTGCTGCTTCCGTTATTACGGTTGTCAGTGGCTTTGGTCTTGGCATTGAGGCCGCTGCCCACGAAGGCGCGTTAGAGGTAAAAGGAAAAACCATTGCCGTTCTGGCGAATGGTCTGGGTACGATATATCCCCGCCAGAATGCCGCTTTGGCCGCCAGAATCTTAAAATCCGGCGGCACGCTGGTAAGCGAATATTCCCTCGTCGGAGAAACGCTGCCTTATCGTTTTTTGGAACGCAACCGAATCGTAAGCGGACTTTCTTTAGGCGTGGTGGTAGTGGAAGCGCCGGAAGGCTCCGGGGCTTTGGCGACCGCCAATTGTGCTGTTGAGCAAAATCGGGAAGTTTTCGTGGTGCCCGGGCCTCTTAATAATGCCAACTATTCAGGATCGCATAATTTATTGCGCGCCGGAGCGAGGCTAGTTACTCGACCAGAAGAAGTTTTGGATGATTTGAATATGCCGGCCAAGACCGTCGAATCAATTTCGCGGCTCTCTATCGATGGTTTGAACGAAGAACAAAAACAAATTTTAACTGCTCTTGAGAAGGCGGGTGAGCCGATCAGCGTTGACAAAATCAGCGAATTAACCAAAATGGATGTTTCTGCCATCAGTCGCAATCTGACTTTTTTGTTAATTCAAAGTATTGTTAAGGAAGAAGGCGGAAAGTACTATTTATAACGCATGAATCTAGTTATAGTCGAAAGCCCTACAAAGGCTAAAACAATAAGTAAATTCCTCGGCCCTGATTACAAGGTCGAGTCTTCTTACGGCCATGTTCGTGATTTGCCCCGAAGCACTCTCGGCATAGATTTGGAAAAAAACTTTGAACCAAAATACGTCATCCCCGCGAAAGCCCGTAAGGTGGTTAAACAATTGAAGGATGTCGCCAAAAAAAGCTCGGAAATTATTTTAGCAACTGATGAAGACCGCGAAGGCGAGGCCATCGCCTGGCATTTGGCGCAAATTTTAGGGTTAAAACAAGTAAAAAGAATTGTTTTTCACGAGATCACCAAGAGTGCCATTGAAAAGGCGTTGCAAAACCCGCGCGACCTCTATATGAACTTGATTGACGCCCAACAGGCGAGACGTATATTAGATCGTTTAGTGGGATATAAACTTTCGCCGTTTTTATGGAAAAAAGTTGCCCGCGGCCTTTCGGCCGGCCGGGTGCAGTCAGTGGCGGTTAGATTAATTGTGGAGCGGGAAAACGAAATACGGAAATTCAAAGCGGAGGAATACTGGACTGTTGTTGCGGAATTGCTTAAAGATTCCGAAATTGCCGAGTTTGATTTGGTTAAAATAGACGGACAGTCGTTGGATAAATTCGCAATCCGCGACAAAGAGCGGGCCGAGCAAATAACCGCTGATTTAAAAAAATCGGATTTTATCATAAATTCCGTCCGGCGCAAGGAAGTGGCAAAAAATCCGCCGACGCCTTTTACGACAAGTACGATGCAGCAGGAAGCCGCCAAGCGATTAGGGTATTCCGCCAAAAAAACAATGTTCATTGCCCAGCATCTCTACGAAAACGGGCATATTACTTATATGCGCACCGATTCGGTAAATTTATCGGCAGAATCGGTTGTTGCCGCCAAAGAATGGCTGGAAAAAGAATTCGGAAAAGAATACGCCTTGCCATCACCTCGTCTTTTTAAATCTAAATCCAAGTTAGTTCAGGAGGCTCATGAAGCGATTCGGCCCACTAGCGTTTTCGAAACTCCCGAAAAAATAGAACTCAAAGACGAAAGCGAACGAAAGCTTTATCGAATGATTTGGCAGCGCTTTGTCGCTTCGCAGATGCCGGCGGCAAAAGGCGCGCTGACATCGGCAGAGGCTTCCGCGGGTATTTATACCCTGCGTTCTAACGGCCAACAGATTATTTTTGACGGATATCTCAAAGTCTGGCCGCAAAAATTTTCTGAAAAAACTTTGCCGTCATTTGATGAAAAAGAGCGTCTTACGGCGCGGGATATCAAGCCTTTCCAGCATTTTACCGAGCCGGCGCCTCGTTATTCCGAAGCTACTCTGATTAAAGCGCTGGAAGAACACGGTATCGGCCGGCCATCAACTTATGCGCCGACGATTTCCGTAATTCAGACCCGGAACTATGTCCAAAAAGAAGCCGGTAAATTCAAACCAACCGAAATAGGCGAAGCAGTCAACACAATGCTGACGGAAAACTTCCCGAAAATAGTGGATCTGGAATTCACGGCTCAAGTGGAAGAAAAATTGGATAACGTCGCTCACGGAAAAGAAAAGTGGCAGGAGCTTATAAAAGAATTTTACGAACCGTTCGCGAAAAACCTTGCCGAAAAGTATGAGGCGGTGGTAAAAACGGAATTGTTTAAAGATGAAAAAACTGATGAGAAATGCGAAAAATGCGGGAAGCCTATGTTAGTTAAATATGGGCGGTTTGGAAAATTTTTAGCCTGCTCCGGCTTTCCGGAATGTAAAAGCACGAAACAGCTCCCCAAAGACGCTCCTAAGCCCATCGGAATGAAATGCCCAAAATGCAGTGAGGGAGAAATCGTGGAACGCCGGGTTAATCGGGGACGGGCGCGCGGGAAGATTTTCTGGGGCTGCGGCCGTTATCCGAAGTGTGACTATGCCAGCTGGACCGATCCGCGTAATCCGCCGGCCCCTGATAAGAGTGAGTCCAACGCAACGGAAATTAAGCCGGAAGAAAAGCCGCAGGAAGAAATAAAAACGACCACTTAATAAGCGGTCGTTTGTGTTATGTGGTACGGAAGAGTGGACTGCCTTCCTAAAGACCAGAGAACGTTATCTAATTCCAGTATCGTAACCTCCGACTGCTCCCGATAGCTCCGTAGAGTATTTATTTGTTCAAGAATTTGGCTGACCGCAAAAACGGTAGCGGCTCTGATTTCTGTTTCTTCTTGGCTGTTAGATCGAATTTCTTCGCGCCGGTTAATTTTCTCCGCCAGTTTCGGAGAGTATTTCAAAATTTTCATTTCGCTTAAAGCGTTTGGAACCGCGCAATCGGCAATCGGGCCGATTTGATCGGCATCTTTTAGTAGTGGCAGTTGGCCATCAGAATGAATCGCCCTACCTTGATAAATGAGAGCTAAAAGTTGAGAGCGTTTCCTGAAACACAGGCGATCGGCATCCACGGCAAAACTTTCCGGAAAACACGACTCCAAAGTTAGTAACAGTCCAGACGAGCCTTGCTTGGGGAAGATGCGATACTGCGCCGATTCAAAAAACTTGCGGGGATTATCGCCAAACCAATAATTCATATTTTTTGCTATCTCGTGAAGATTTCTGGTTCTCTCCCCGAGTAAGGGGATTTCGGTATCGCCCCTGAAAAAATATCGAATATCGATTTCTGAATTCGTTATTTTCTGAATCTCATGAGAATAAATCGCTCTCTCGCCGAAATGTCGATAGAAGCACTTGGCCATGGCAAGCGATCCGGTATGGTCGCCAACGCGGAATCGTTCTGTGGGGCGCTGTGGATTGGTAAAACAAAAATCTATCGCGCATTCGTAAATCAGTTGAGACAAGAAAGCGAAATCGGATTTCGGGAAAACTCCGGATAATTGCCAAGTTGGTACTTTAAAATCACGGCCGGCAAAGTCTTGGGCAAGCTTGCTTAACGCTTGAGTATTAATTGAGACGAATCTTTTGGGAATATTGGAATCGGTCCAAAATTCAATAATTTTTTCAGTCCAATAGTTCATTATTCCCTCCATTATTCCGGGATTGAAAAAGTGCTGACCATAGAATACGCTAAGCGTAGATGAGCGTCAAGGATTTTATTCAAAAAGATAAATATGGTTTGGTTGGCCGAGCTTATGACTACGCTCGTAATGCCCATAAAGACCAAAAACGAAAAAATGGCGAACCGTTTTTCAGCCATTGTTTGGCGGCCGCCGAATCGGTTGCCGAATGGGGATTAGACGAGACTACCATCGCCGCCGCCCTTCTACATGACGTTGTTGAGGATACGCCCAGCACATTGAGCGCGATCAAAGAAAAGTTTGGCGAGGACGTAGCTTTTTTAGTGGACGGCGTTACTAAAATCGGCCAGGTGCGTTATCGGGGCATAGAAGCTAAGGTGGAAAACCTTAGAAAATTTATTTTGTACTTAAGTAAAGACATCCGCGTAATTTTAGTGAAGCTGGCAGACCGGCTTCACAACATGAAAACGCTTTATGCCTTGCCGCCGCAAAAACAAAAACGAATAGCTCTGGAAACAATGGAAATTTATGCCACGCTCGCTTATCGTCTCGGGATGCAAAAATTGAGCGGCGAATTGGAAGACCTCGCCTTTCCTTATCTGTATCCGCAGGAATACAAATGGCTGATTGAAAATGTCAAAGAGCGGTTTGAGGAGCGGGAGCGTTATGCCCAGAGAATGCGGCCGATTGTTGAATCGGAATTCGGGAACAATAGTATAAAAATAATCAAAATGGATTCGCGGGCCAAGCGCTACACCAGTTTGTATAAAAAACTGCTTCGTTACGATATGAATATTGAAAGTATTTATGACTTAGTGGCTATACGGATAATTTTAAGCAGCGTGGAAGATTGTTATGCCGCTTTGGGACTTATTCATAAAATGTGGCCGCCGGTACCTCATCGGTTCAAGGACTACATTGCTCTGCCTAAAGCTAACGGCTATCGTAGTTTGCACACCACCGTTTTTGGACCGGAAAATAAGATAACCGAAATTCAAATCAAAACCGATCAGATGCATAACGAAGCCGAAAACGGAATCGCGGCCCATTTTGCTTATCACCAAAACAAAGGCAGTAAAGCTTATTTAGAGCGCGTTGTACCTATCGCCGATAAAAAGGAATTGGTGTGGATTCAGCAATTGCGTAATTGGCAAAAGGACTTTACCAATCCCGAAGATTTTCTGAATTCACTCAAAATTGATTTTTTTCAGGACAGGATTTTGACTCTGACTCCCAAAGGTGAAGTAATTGATCTGCCGGTCGGGGCGACGCCCGTGGACTTTGCTTATCAAATTCACACCGATGTCGGCAATCACTGCGCCGGCGCCAAAGTGAACGGGAAAATCGTGAACCTGGATTATTTATTAAAGTCGGGGGATTTAGTAGAAATTATGATCCAGAAAAATAAAGGGCCATCGGAGTCGTGGCTGGTTTTTACCCGAACCGGGTCGGCTCGCAATCATATCCGCGCCGCTTTGAAAAACAGCGGAAAATCTTTTATTAAAAATGAACCGCAACGGCTGGAAATAAAACTGGTCGCGAGAGATCGCGCCGGTCTCATCGCTGAACTTTCCGACGTTATCGGCCGGTCCCATGCCCGTATCCAATCGGTTAATAGCAAATTTCCGATAGTGAAAATCAATTGCGATATTTTATCGAAAGAAAAAGCGGAGAAACTTTTGGAAAAAATTAAAAAGATAAAGGAGGTAAAGTCGGTTGGTTACCGTCTAATATAGAATTAGAGGTTAGTTTTGTTACCAGTCCGCGAAGTTCCTCAGGAGAATAAAAAGAAATAATTAGTTTTCCGGTCTCTCCGGACTTCTCCACTTTTACTTTCGTGCCCAGTACCGCTTCCAATTCTTTTTGAATGCCGGCCGTTTCCGGGTCGGCAAATTGCGTAACAGCGTCAACTGGAGGTTGTTGAGCTAATCGCAGTGTCTGAATGCGGGATTTGAGTTCCCGGACACTCCAATTACTTTTTATTAAATCTTCAAAAAGAATTTGTTGCTGGCGTTGGTCATCAATAGTAAGTAAAAGCCGGCCCTGGCTTTCGCTAATTTGATTTTTGGCGATTGCTTCCTGGATTTGGCTTGGCAGGGCCAGGAGACGGATCGTATTAGCCACAACCTCGCGGCTTTTGCCGAGGCGGCTGGCAATTTCTCTTTGCGTAAGGCCGAATTCGTCCTGGAGCCGCGCGTAGGCCCGGCCGGATTCTATGGCATTCAGGTCGGCGCGCTGAACGTTTTCCAAAACGGCCAATTCTAAACGCTCCCGTTCCAAGTTAATGCTTTTAATAATTGCCGGAATTCTTTCCAGGCCCAAAAGTTTGGAAGCCTGCCAGCGGCGTTCGCCGGCAATCAACTGGTATTGAACTTCGGTGCCGACTTCGGTTTCTTTCTCGATTTTAGAAACAATAATCGGTTGAAGGATGCCAAATTCACGAATGGAAGCCGCTAGCTCTTTTAGAGCGGTTTCGTCAAAATTGCGTCGCGGTTGTTGCGGGTTGGGGGAGATTTTATCTACCTCAATTAAAAATACCGGACCTTGAATTGGGGGGTTCTCCATGTTATTTATTATATATATTTGAACCTTGAATGAACAGCAGAGCGCGAAGTTGTTTCGCGTCAAATTTGCCCGGGTGGCGGAACTGGCAGACGCACACGACTCAAAATCGTGCGCCGAAAGGCATGGGAGTTCGACTCTCCCCCTGGGCACAGTAGATTTTCCCAGCGCGAAGCGCTTCGGAAAATCACTGCTCCGATTGAACATCGGAGCCATAATACAGGTATTGACAAGCTCAAAATAATGTGGTAGGATACTCGTGTATTATAATTCCCCAACTGGGGTTTTTTTATACCACAAATATGCTCAATCTATTCCTACAAAGGTTTGCCAATAGCGCTATTGCCTTAGCTATTTTGGCTAATGCCTCCTCTTACCCAACTCTTATTCCGTTGCAAAACAATGTGGAGAGCGGGGTTTTCGAAGCGGACCTTCAAGATACCGCCTTAGTAGCCAAAACACCCTTAGACGAAGGCAGGCAGCGTCTGATCGTTCATTTGACTGCCTATTCGTCTACTTTTGACCAGACAGACGATACGCCATTTATCACTGCCGCCGGCACGCACGTGCGGGACGGTATTGTAGCGGCTAATTTCTTGCCCCTCTATACGCGGATCAAAATTCCCGAATTATTTGGAGAAAAGGTGTTCGTGGTGGAAGATCGGATGGCCAAGCGTTTTCAGGATCGCGTAGACCTTTGGTTTCCGGACCGCGCTTCGGCTCAGAAATTCGGCATTAAAATTGCGGAAATAGTGGTGTTATAATTAAAACCAGCACTTATAAAATCCCTATAGGGGATTTTATTTGATGAGTTGATAATGTCATTGCAAAAATTATAATATGTTTATACAATGGCGACGTGGTGAAGTAGCTAACACCGGGGTCTGCAAA
>CAYHZT010000023.1:0-7191 GCA_964361325.1 uncultured Candidatus Saccharibacteria bacterium | reverse complement strand
TGAGCGGATGATCTTCCGAAATTGGCGTCTTTTCCGGCTCCCCATAACAAGAAGAGCTTGATGAGTAAACAATTTTATCCACCCCATGTCGCCTCATTGCCTCCAAAAGCTTTACTCCGTTTTGCACGTTGTTCTGAAAATAAAAAACCGGATTTTCCAGCGACAATTTGATGATGCCCGCGGCCGCCAGGTGAAAAACGACTTCTTTTCCGGGAAGCAGTTTGTCTAAAAGCTTATCGTCCCCGATATTTCCGACAACCATATTGGCTCGTTTATCAATTTCATCCGGGGTGTGACCGGCCGAAGAAAGATCGTCAATAACAGTCACTTCGTGACCTTGATCGCATAAAAACTTTGTCAGATTAGAACCGATAAATCCGGCTCCTCCGGTAATTAAAACTTTCATCCCGTTAGAGACAGGTCGCCAAAGGCGACCGTAAATCGGCCGCCCGACAACGGCTTTCAGATAAAAACTTGAATTCTTTAGCTAGATTAGTATTCATAGATTGATTGTCTCTAACGGGATTCATCACCGCTAAAGATAAAATTTCTTCCAGACGCTGAACGTGTCTTTTATGAATCCCCAGATGACTCGAGGCCGAACAAAGGCAATTATTTTGCCTCGGCCGCCGATTTCCGCGTCCGTCTTTCCCTTCTCGCGGTGGAAATGATGCACGCCAACTTCTCCAATAGTAAATCCGTTTTTTAGGGCGGTCAAATAAATCTCTGCGTTGATAACGCCTTGGGTTAAGTCCGGCAGAAAATCCACTTTATCAATCACTTCCCGGCGATATAATTTAAAAGCACAGTTTACATCTTTTACTTTCAAACCAAACAGCAAGCGCATCGTCCAGTTATAAATTTTGGATGTCCAAATCCGCATTAAAGGATCATGACGCTTTATTTTATAACCGGTGACAATGCCGTATTTATCTATCAACGGTAAAAGAAGATCCAGTTCATTAATGTCAAACTGCCGGTCGCCGTCGGTGTAAAAAATAATGTCTTTCTTGGAATTTTTAAAACCGGTACGCAACGCCCCGGCGTAACCAAAATTTTCCGGGCGAACCAAAAGCCTTAGCTGGGGAATTTGGCTTTGTAGTTCTTTTACTATGTCGTTGGTTTTATCCGTACTGCCCTCGCTAACCACCAAAATTTCATAATCCTTAAACTTGGCTTTCAAATAGTTATTTATTTCAACGACCGCGTCGTAAACGTTTTCTTCCTCGTTATAAGCCGGTATGAATACTGAAATGCTTTTGTTAATCATACTTTTAAACTTTCGTAGATTTTTTGATAAGCTCGCGCGGCTTTTTCCCAACTCATTTCCTTGGCAAACTTTAGCGACTCGGCGGAAAAAGATGTTTTGAGATTTTGGTCGGATAATATCTTACCGATCGCCTCGGCCGCTTCCTTATACTCACCAACCGGAACCAGTAAACCATTCTTGCCGTCGCGAACGGCATCTTCTGCGCTGGTCCCTCGAGTGGCAATAACCGGCAGGCTCGCCGCCGCGGCCTCCAAAAACACCAATCCAAACCCCTCAATATCTTTGTTAAAATCCTGGGGCAATAAAACAAAAAGTTCGGCGCCTCTATATAAATTAGCCAGATCTTCATCGGAAATTCTACCGTGGCCGCCAAACCATTCGTTATCGTAAGACAAAAACTTCACTCGATTTCCCACGCCGAGATTTTCGGCGATTTTCTTCAGACGATTATATTCCCGATTATCGGGATAATTGTCGGTGCCGAATATGACATAGGTAATTTTCGGATATTTGTCCGCTATTTCCGCAAAAGCCCTGATGGAGAACTCAAAACCCTTCCGCTCCTTCAAAAATCCCGCGCTTAAAATGTATGGCTTTAGATTTTGTATTTTGGAATTGATTTGTGATTTGTCATTGGGATTTTGAAATTTAGTTATGTCTACTCCATGATTAATGACTTCTATCTTCAAATTCGGTAAAAATTTCAAAATCTCGCGCTTGGTATTATTACTCACGGCAACCACTTTGTCGGCTTTTTTGTAAGCCCACGCCATAATCGGCCGCCTCCACCAGCTGTAAAGCGGCTTGACCGCGCCCGTACCTATCGCGGTTATTATCAATTTTGGCCTTTTGCGTGAAACTACCCGCATTTTTTGGACTGCCAACGCCGCGACGACCCCGTAGGGCCAGGCATCCAAAGCGTGAACAATATCGTATGTCTTAAATATTTTGATAATCGCGGGGATGGTGGCGAAAAGTTTGAATTTATTTCTGTAAATTATAGGAACATCCAAAGGATGACTACTCGGCTCCGTTGTCAGTACAGCGCATTCAAAACCTGAAATCAGATTTTTAAATTCACGGATAAGCGCCAAGGCAAACCGCCCGGCTCCGGTATACTCTTTAAGACTGCGATTTAAAAATATGACCTTCATAACTTTCCTGGTTATTATATAATTAAACATCAGCCAATGAATATAGGTTTGCTGGCAAGAAAAGTCTACCGCCTGTTAAAAAGCGGCTCTACTCACAGTAGGGATTACAAAAACTACGCCCGTTATTTAACGGAAACGCCGTCCACTTATCCAACGGCGCTTTTCAACTTAACCATTGACCTGGAATTAGCTTGGTCAAGAGCCAGAAAGAATAACGGCGCCACAACCACGGAAGAATCTTTGAGACGCGGGCGGCTTGCCAGAAAAAATCTTCCGGCGCTTCTCTCTTTACTGGATTCCTACAACATACCGGCAACGTTCGCGTTGGTTGGACACGTCGCTCTGGATAATTGCTCCGGCCATAGCCAATTGCCTAAATTTCACCCCAATTGGATACACGGCGATTGGTATGATATTGATCCCCGCCTCGCCGGCGGGCAAGCAGAATCAAATAACGATTACTACGGATTAGACCTTGTGAAAGAGATATTGAAAAGGAAGAGGCATGAAATCGCCAGCCATAGCTTTTCGCACGTGGATTTCAGCGATGAGTTTACCGGCGCGGATGTAGCCGCTTTTGAAATAGCCGAATCCAAAAAAGTTATAGAAAAACTGGGAGTTCCGCTGGATACTTTTATTTTTCCGAATAATCGCCCCGCTTTCATTGATATATTGGCTAGAAATAAATTTACGATTTATAGGAATAACCGAAACGCTAAAATAACGCCGGATAAGTACGGTTGTTGGCAATTTCCGATAGGAATTTGGATTTCGCCGAATGCCTTTGGCCCGAAAGAAGCCATTAAGCTCGTCAAAACGGCCATTGAGAAACAACAACTGGTGAATTTTTGGTTTCATTTACATGAGTTTGACAGCGAAAAACAACTCCGGGAATTCTTTGAACCGGTGCTGCGATTCGTAAACCAAAGCGGCCAAAAAGGATTGGTCCGGCCGGACACTATGCGCGACATTATAAAAGCAATCCAATAAACATCATAAACACCATGGGGAACGCTAAAGAGCACTACGATAAAACCAGCCGGGAATATGTCCAGAAATGGCAGGACATGGATCGGCAATCGTCATTCAATACTTCTTTTTATTTCCGAAAAAAAATCATGGAAGCCGTTCTGGAAATTGCGCGAGTAGAAAAAAATGATCGGGTGATTGAGTTGGGCTGCGGCACCGGACTTGTACTACGCGAACTTCTTAATAAAATCAAACGGGTTTTTGGAACCGATATTTCTCCGGAAATGCTGAAACGGGTGCAAGATTCCACTTTGAAGGACAAAAAGGTGGTAATCGCGGAAAATTTTCTTGACGCGGACACACGGCATCGCGACACGGAAGTTCTGTTGATGCCCAATGGCGTTTCCCGGCTTGATCTGCCTAAAAATTATTTTGATAAAATACTTAGCGTGGAAGTTTTGAGATACGTTGACGATTTAGAGAACGCTCTATGTAACATCGCCGCCGTAATGAAAGCCGATTCGCGATTCGTTTTTACGATTACAAATTTTTGGAGCTCCAGTCTTTTCCCCATAAAATTTTCCATTCGGAAAATTTTGGGATTAGTGAATCCGCGAAAGGAATTATTGCAATATTTTGTCACTGAAAAATCAATTCGGCGGCATTTAAAAACCGCGGGACTGGAAATTGTGGAGTTTCGGAAAATGGGACTGCTATTTGCCAATCCGTTGTTAAAGAAATTTATCAAAAACCAGACAAGGGCGGAAAAAATTTACAAACTTGATAGGAAGTTAAGCAACAAGCCGATTTTGGGAAAATTTGCCGACACTTTCGTCATCGCTGTAAAAAAATCCACAAACGGGTAAAATATAGTTATGGGAATAATTCTAACGGCAATGGCGGCAGGGATACTCACGACGGCCAATTCATGCGATATTAACCGCGATTTGTTTTTCGGCACGCGCGGCGACGACGTAAAATGTCTGCAAGAATACCTGGGCGTCATCAATACGGGATTTTTCGGCAATTTGACGAAAGGCGCCGTGGCGAACTGGCAAACCGATAATGGCGTTGCGCCCGCGGCAGGATACTTCGGCCCGATATCGTGGAAAAAATATCAACAACTTGCTTCTGCCGCTCCCGCCACCGTAACAACTCCTACCACCATCACTGAACCCACTACCGTAACCGCTCCCACTACTATTCCCCCGACCACTACCTCGGCAGTACCAGCGCAACCGGCAGAAATCGTCAAAACCGGCTCCGGAACGGCGGCGAATGACAGTATTATAGATATTGGCGCCGGTAAAATTCTCTATCGCGGAACGGGCCTGGAGAATCGCGGCTTCCTTTATCCGCAAGACTCCGAAATACTCATAGCCAATCGTTCTAAAGACGAAGATTATTCAACTTGCGAAAATATTAAAGCTCATAATTATTGGGGCGTTAATAATATTTGCCAATTTACCGACCCAAGCCAATACACGTTTACCAAACTTTCCGGCGACGGAGTGCGATTCTACGACAGAATCGCTACCGAGAACCGGTACTCCTGCAATTATGGCCTGCTAATGTTTAAACAAGGCGGCCTCTACGGCGCCATTGATTTTGACAAGGTTGATTCGGATAACAATCTTCAATATCACTATTGGCTTGACCAGTCTGGCGGCACGAATTTTGGAAACCTCTCCTGCGCTACGCAAGCAAATACCAGCAAGCTCTCATCTCTTCTTGCTGATTTAAGATCGGCTCTTGAGAAGTTAAAAGAAATTACGAAGCCAAATTTCTAAATTAATCCACTGCCATAAAAAGAACGAGTTATCTCCTTCTCCGGCAAAAAAACGGTCAGCTTTTCCCCGCGCCTTCTTGTAATCCCAATAAGGGCGGCTTTGAAAAGACGGGGAGTCTAAAATTTCATAAACTTCTTTTCGGAAATATTTCCTGATCCAATCCGTCTGGAAAGCTCCAAAAAATGTCTTCGCGCGATTCCGGTCTAATTCCGGAACAATGCCTTTCATAGTATCGCGCAACAAAACCTTGCGGCGCTCGCCGTCAATTTTAAACCTGGCCGGCAGAAAGAAGCAGAATTCCACCAGACGATGGTCCAAATAAGGCACGCGTAATTCTTTACTGTAAGCAAGATTAATATGGTCGTTAAAACGGAGCACTCTGGGCAATTTCGTGTATCGCAAATCCCGATATTGCAAATTGAGTAAACCGGAACGAAACGGCTTAGGAAAAGATAAAGGTTCTCCGCCAAGCGCGACCACATCGGCCGCTCCCTCCCGGGTCATATCTTGGCTAAAATCTTGGCTCACGCCATCTTCAGAGTAATATTGATAACCCCCCAAAATTTCATCCATCCCTTGTCCTTCCAAAAGAACGGTTACGCCGGGAATTTTAGTTTCCTCGTAAAGATTCAAATAATTGACGGTTGAAAAACCCCCGTACGGTTCGTCCTGAATTACGTTCAGTTTTTCAACCAACGGCCAAACTTTTTCCGGAGTTAGGGTACTGGTCGTTAAACGCTCAAGTTGATTAACGTCCAAAAGATTTTTGAGGTAGGCAGATTCGTCATATTTTGGATCATTCATACCCGCAGAAAACATACGCACATTGCCGATATTTTTTGTGGTAAAAAAGAGCATACTCATTGAATCAATTCCGCTGGAAAGATTTAAACCAACCGGAACATCGCTTCGAAAACGCAAACGAATGGCGTCAGACATTAAATCTTTAAATCGCTCAATTGCGTCTTTTTCTGTTAGTTTTTCATACCTACCTTCTTCGGCGGTCATAGCTCCTAAATCCCAATAAGACTTAATTTCCAGCTGCTTATTTTTCCAAACCGCGTAGTGGCCGGGCGGCAAACGCTTTATGCCGTCAAAAAAAGTTTCCGCGGAGTGATCATAGGCGCTATAACGAAGATATTCATAAATAGTCCGGTCATTCACCTTGGCCGGCACGCCCATAGCCAAAATAGTTTTAATTTCAGAGGCAAACCTAAAAACTCCATTACTCACCGAATAATAAAAAGGAAGGATGCCAAGGCGATCGCGCGCGCAGAACACCTCGTTTGTTTTAGTGTCGTAAATTGCGAATGCAAATTGGCCGTTCAATCTATCTAAACACTTAACTCCCCACTTGGCGTAAGCGGCCAGCAAAACTTCAGTATCTGTACTGGTTTTAAAAGAGTATTCCGACAATTCTTTGCGCAATTCCAAGAAATTAAAAATCTCTCCGTTAAAAACAATAATGTAACGCCCGTCGCGACTCGCCATCGGCTGTTTGCCGGCCGATGAAAGGTCTAAAATAGAAAGCCGGCGATGACCCAAGGCAACAGACGCCTTTTCGTCATAAAAAACGCCGGAGTCGTCTGGACCTCTTTTTTCCATCATATCCCGCGCCCGCTCAAAAGTTTTTTTGTCCGGCCGTCCGCCGAATTGTCCGATAATTCCGCACATTTATTTTAATTTTGACAGTTCGTCAATCAAAACATTGGCCACCCGCTCACCCGATTTTCCATCCATTTTCCAGCAGAAAGAATCAGTAATGGTCTCGCGCTCCTTTTTATCAAGATTGGGGTTATTAAGATAATCCTTTATGTATTTGAGAAAATTGTTCATATCCGTAGCCAGCTTCACGCCTCCGGTATCAACCAAATAGCGCTGATGGTCATAATCGTAATACTGCCGCAAACTTTGCCAATAAGGCCGGAGCGCGCCGTCAAATCCGATTAACACAACCGGCTTGCCCAAAACGGCCGCATCAATGGCTAACGTTGATGCAAATGCCACG
>CAYHZT010000022.1:0-7817 GCA_964361325.1 uncultured Candidatus Saccharibacteria bacterium | reverse complement strand
CGTCAAAGTTCGCAGTCCGGATTTTCGTCAAAAAAAGTTCGGATTTTAACCAAAAAACACCGCCAGTTAGGAAATGAAGTCATTGAGGGAGGTTGTAAATCTGGACAAATGGAAGCGACCAATGCCTTGTAGTTACCTTCTTTTTAGCTTATGGTGAGGCGATGCTTATCGACGACGTAACTATTAAAGTAAGCGCGGGAAAAGGCGGAAGGGGCGCCGTGGCTTTTAATAAAAATTTAATGAGTTTGGGGCCGGCTGGCGCGGATGGCGGCAATGGAGGCAGTATTTATTTTGAAGGAATTTCGAACTTGAGCGGATTGTTGCAGTTTCGGCATAGAAAGGAAGTGAACGCCAAAGATGGATTGGACGGCAGGAGTCAATTTCGCGACGGGAATGACGGCGAAGACTTAATTTTAAAAATTCCCGTTGGCACGGTTATTCACAAAATTGATAGTTCGCAGGAAATTATAAAGATCGGCGAGAGAATCCTTATTGCCAAAGGCGGTCACGGCGGCAAGGGAAATTTTAAGTTCCGGGCGCCGCATCGCACTACCCCAACGCAATTTCAGTACGGCACGCCGGGAGAGAACTTCAATATCCGACTGGAATTGAAACTAATCGCGGACGTCGGAATTATCGGTTTGCCCAATGCCGGAAAATCCAGCTTATTGAATGAACTGACCAAGGCCAAAAGCAAAGTGGCAAACTATCCTTTTACAACCTTGGAGCCAAGTTTAGGCGCTTATTACAAATTAATTTTGGCGGACATTCCCGGACTGATCGAGGGAGCGTCGGCTGGCAAAGGGCTGGGAGTAAAATTCCTGCGTCACATCGAACGGACAAAAATTCTTTTTCACCTGATTTCCGCGGAATCGGAAAATCCGGCAAAAGATTACAAAATAATCAAAAAAGAACTGGCGAATTATAACAAAGAGTTGGTGGAGAAACCCGAATATCTATTTTTAAGCAAAAGCGATTTATTGACGCCGGAAGAAATAAAACAAAAGGTCACGGTTCTTAAAAAAATCAATCCGCATACTATTGCTATTTCTACCCATGATTGGGAAAGCGTGGAAAAAGTAAAAAAGATTCTCAATAAAATAGCGTCGGAAAAAATGATATAATCATTACAAATGAATCAAAATTCTCAAACTTCAGGTTTCGCCGGACTGGGCATCGCGCCAGCTTTTTTGGAAGCATTGGCAAAATTAAGCTATAAGAATCCGACTCCGATCCAGCAACAGGCAATTCCGGTGGCGATGGAAGGAAAAGATTTAGTCGGTATTGCCCAAACAGGCACGGGAAAGACCCTGGCTTTTGGTATTCCGATGATCCAACGCCTTCAGCAGATCAAAGGTAGGGGGCTGGTGGTTTTACCGACCCGTGAACTTGCCATTCAAGTTGACGAATCTTTACGGAAAGTCGGCGCGAGTCTGGGTCTGCGAACAGCAGTCCTTATCGGAGGTATGCCGATGCGGCCGCAAATGTCGGCGATTGCCAGAGACCCGCATATCATCATCGCGACACCGGGCCGGCTCAACGATCACTTGATGCAAAGAACGGTTAAGCTGGACACCGTCCTGATTCTGGTGCTCGATGAAGCCGACCGGATGCTCGATATGGGATTCGCGCCGCAAATTCAGAAAATTTTTCAAATGATTCCGAAGGAAAGACAAACGATGCTTTTTTCAGCGACTATGCCGCCTGAAATTATGAAGATGGCTACGACTTACATGACATTGCCGATTCGTATAGAAGTAGCCCCGCCGGGAACGACAGTCGAACGGGTGACGCAGGAAATTTTTATTATTCCCAAAGACGCGAAAGTCCGTCTCGTGGAAAAACTTTTACAGCAATATACCGGCACGACGCTTATTTTTACCAGAACAAAATATGGAGCCAAAAAACTCACCAGGGACATACGCGATATCGGCCATACGGTCGCCGAACTTCATTCCAATCGTTCTCCGGGTCAGCGTCGGGACGCGATGGAAGGGTTTAAATCAGGCAAGTACAGGGTATTAGTCGCGACCGACATCGCTTCTCGTGGTATTGACGTGACAGGCATCGAACTTATTGTTAACTATGATTTGCCTACCAATACAGAGGATTACGTTCATAGAATCGGACGCACTGCTCGTGCCGGCGCCGGCGGACACGCCATTTCTCTTGTTACACCGGACCAACAGAGAGAACTCCGCGATATTGAGCGGCTAGTCAGAAAAAGCCTTCCTATTTCCAAACTTCCGGAACTTCCGCCGGCCCGCGCGCCAAAATTCGTTCCCAGAGATTTCCCTCAGGGCCGGCCGGGCCAGGGCCGTCCAGGCCAGGGCAATCCTCGCCGTAGCAGCCGGCCGTTTCGCGGACGGCATCAGCCGTCGAATAGGCCCAGATACGGACGCTATTAATATAGTTATTACCAAGCTTTATTGATTTTGTTATAATTTCACTAAGGTAGTTTTTGAGCCGCGTTGGCAAAATATACCGTATCCCCAGTTAGAAGACGTAGTGATTAAATTGTGGGAATGCCTGGGAGAGAAAAACGAAAAATAAATAAATTCCTACCAAATTTTGAAGTAATAAAGATTGGTGTTACAATTCAGGTTATATGAAAAATATAATCTTAAAAACGGCGGGCGTGACGGCAATTCTAGGTTTATTATTTTTAATAGCGCAGACGAACACTTCTGCGGCGCAGAATAAAAATGATGATAGCCGGAAAATTATTGTTTTTAAGGCCGGACTTAACGACGCCGCGAAAGACGCAATTATTGAGCGCGCGGGCGGCGTAAAATTAAAAAATCTTAATCGGATTAACGCTAAAGCGGTGTATCTTTCTTCGCGCGCAATGACAGAAGCGTTGAAGGCTAATCCGGATGTGGCGCGGGTTGACGATGATGTTATCGTGGAGGCGCTTGGCTATAAAGCTGAAGTCAGCGGCAAGATTTCAACTCAGGCAGCCCAGGTTTTGCCTTGGGGTATTGATCGGATTGACGCGGAGTTGGTATGGCCGGGAGGAAATACCGCCGATTCGGTAAAGGTTGGAATTATTGATACCGGTATTTCCAATAGTCATCCCGATCTCGCGGCGAATGTGAAGGGCGGCGTGAATACGATTAATCCGCGCAAGAGCTGGAACGATGACAACGGGCACGGTTCGCATGTTGCCGGTATCGTTGCAGCGTTGAATAATACCGTCGGCGTCGTCGGTGTTGGGCCAAAAGCGGATCTCTACGCGATAAAAGCGCTGAATACCAACGGTTCGGGATACCTCTCTGATATTATTGAAGGCATTCAATGGGCCGTGGATAATCAAACTCAAGTCATAAATATGAGTCTTGGGACTAGCTCAAACATACAATCATTTCACGACGCGGTTATCGCAGCTAGGAACGCTGGCGTGGTGATTGTAGCCGCGGCGGGAAATTCGGGAGGGAGTGTTTTGTTCCCGGCGGCCTATCCGGAGGTGATAGCCGTTTCGGCAATCGACCAAAATAATGTTATTGCCACTTGGTCAAGTCGCGGCTCTGAAGTGGATCTGGCCGCTCCCGGCGTTTCGATTTACTCATCTTATAAAGGCACTGGCTACGCAACGCTTTCCGGAACGTCCATGGCCACTCCGCACGTTACCGGTTCCGTCGCTCTTATTTTAGGTACATCAGTCGGCGAGTACGACGCCAACCTTAACGGGGTATGGGATCCGGATGAAGTACAGAAGAAACTTCAAGATCGAGCTGCTGATTTAGGAATCGCGGGGCCCGATGCTTTATACGGTTGGGGACTGGTAAACGCATATAGCGCCGCGCAGCCGTAACTTTTCAGAGTATAGACGCCGACATTTTAAAGTTGTAGAATTTTCGTAGAACTTTGAATATATTCCCTATGACTATGGAGGTGTCATTTGCGTTGGTACGCGCTACGACATCCTTGGACCGCTTTAAAAAGTTGGTTAAGCGAAGAGCCGCGGGGCCTTGCTCAATTCCTGCGTCTTATTCTATCCGCTACAACGGGAACAATAGCCTGGTCATTGGTCGTGTCGATTCTAACTGTCCTAGTTGGCAAAATTTTCGCAAACCATCTTAGTATAAGCGATTACACTTCCTTTTTTTGGTACTGGTACAAAGCGGCCTTTATTGAAGAGTCCGTATTTCGTTGGCTACCGCTAGCGCCTCTTCTTATAATTTTTAGAAAGAGAACCTTATTTTTACTGATTATAGTCTCCGTTTTTTCCTCTATTTTGTTCGGTACGGCTCATTACTCATATTTCGTGTATGATTATCCGGGGTTGCCAGGCATTGTACTGTCTCTTATAAACCAAGGTGTCGGCGGGTTTGTCTGGTGCCTTGTATTTATTAAGTGCGCCCGCAACACAGATTATCTTTTTGTGCGGCCGTTGATTACCACCACCAGCTCTCATTTCCTTTTCAATATGATAGTGCTCGCAGTTTCTAATGGAAGTACCTAATACTATCATAGCGCCCTGATTGACATCGGGGCATTTTTTTTGTATAATGAAGCCAAGTTTTATGAATACTAGTTTTCAAAAGATCGTCCAAATTCTTAACGGAGGCGGCGTAATTATTTTCCCAACCGAAACTCTTTACGGCTTGGGCTGTGACGCGACTAATCCCAGAGCGCTTCTAAAAATTTACACGATTAAAAACCGTGAATTCGGCAAGGCTTTTCCTATCTTGGTAAAGGATTTCAAGATGTTATCCGAATACGCAATCCTTAGCGCCGAGCAAAAAAAGGCGATTTCAGCCGCTAAAAAGCCGACTAATTTTATTTTAAAAGCAAAAAACATTTCCCCGCTTGCCACCAAGAACCATACGGCGGCTTTTCGCATTTCTTCCAGCTCTTGGGTCAAAAAACTTTTTCGTTTTTTTGACAAACCTATTGTCGCGACCAGCGCCAACCTTACCGGACAAAAACCGCTATCGGATTCACGCAAATATCGCGAAGTTTTCGGCAATAAATCCGAACTTATTGACGCGGTAATTTTTACCGGTATTAATAGTAAACGTTTAGGATCTCGCATCGTTGACTTGACCTCTCGTCCGTATAAAGTCATTCGCAAGTAACGATGCTTTTTCGGATACTAAAAAAGGCGAAAAACAGCCGCGCGCGGCTGGGCCTTATCGAGACCAAGAACGGCGTTATTCACACGCCGGCTTTTGTTCCGGTCGCCACTCAAGCCACCGTTAAGGGTCTGACCGTGGAACAGCTCAATGAAATCGGCCCAGAGTCGGTTCTTTGCAATACTTACCACCTTTATTTGCGTCCCGGTGATAAAACAGTCCGTAAAATGGGCGGCTTGCATCAGTTTATGAATTGGCAGAAGCCGATTTGGACCGATAGCGGGGGATTTCAGGCCTTCAGTTTGGGCGCGGCAATTTCTCATAAGGTTAGTAAAATAGCCAATATTTTTCCCGACGAAGGTCCTCGCGAGCACGTTTCAGAAAAAGCGGTGCCGCCCGCAGAGAATTTCGTGAAAATTACCGAGGAGGGCGTTCGGTTCCGCTCTCATTTGGACGGCTCTTTTCATCTTTTAACTCCGGAAAGGTCTATGGAAATTCAAAAAAATCTAGGTGCCGACCTTATCTTCGCTTTTGATGAATGCACCTCGCCGCTGCACGATTATGCTTATACTAAGAAGTCTATGGAGCGCACTCATCGTTGGGCAAAACGATCGCTTGATTCTTATGACAGGAAGAACCAGGCCCTTTTTGGAATTGTGCAGGGCGGCGCTTATAAAGATTTACGTTTACAGAGCGCCAAATTTATCGGTTCAATTGATTTTGACGGCTTTGGTATTGGCGGCTCACTGGGTAAATCTAAAAAAGATATGTATAAGGTCTTGGATTGGACTGCGTCTTGTTTGCCGGAAGAAAAACCGAAACATTTATTGGGTATTGGTTCGGAGGAAGATATTTGGGAAGCGGTGAAGCGAGGAGTAGATACTTTTGATTGCGTGGCGCCAACCAGAATAGCGCGTAATGGTTCAGCGTTACTCACTAAAACAAGCCTTAATCTTAAATCTGGCCGTTATTTGCAGGACAAAAACCCGATAGATAAAAAGTGCGGCTGTTATACTTGTGAAAATTATACACGGGCTTACTTAAGCCATTTGTTTAAATCCCACGAGATGTTAGGACCAATTCTGACTACTATTCATAATCTGTCTTTTATGGAACGGTTAATGAAAAAAATCCGCGAGAGAATCTAATAGGTTCGCGCGATTAGAATTTGTGCCGCGGGAGGGAATCGAACCCCCGACGCCAGCCTCTTCAGGGCTGCGCTCTACCACTGAGCTACCGCGGCGCGATAATTCTCATTTTATTTGAGCCGGTTGCAAAAATCAACACAAGGCTTTAAGATGGTGCTAATAAATCATTTCAGGAGCGTACCTTGAAAAATTGCCATATGTGCCGGAGCGAGGCGTCAAGGGCCGTAGCAGCCGTTCTTTGTGGGGTCTTTTTACTGGTAGTGCTGTGTTTTGGTTCGTGGACGTTTTTTCTCATCTCGTTTTTATTGGCCGTTTTTGCCTATGATGTTAATTGGTATCTTTCAAAATCTCGCGAGCGTCATTGCGCCAACGTCGATTGTAGTTGCGCCTGCCATTTTTTCAAGAAGTGCGCGTGTAAATGCCATTATTGGTGCGGTGGCGAGCCAATTACTAAAGACGAAGCGACACCGCAGTCATGTGGTGAATGCGATTGGCGCCACGTGGACGAGCAATTCAGTTTAACGGCATACGATTCTGCCAAATACAACTGCCATTGCCGTTGCCATAAAATGAAATTAACCGCCACGGCTTGCGAATGCGGTTGTCATCGTTGGTGTAACCGGAAATTCTGAATATAAAATACCCGAATTCATTCGGGTATTTTTTGCAATTATACACAACTACCGACCTAAAATTCTTTGCGTTGTTTGGATCTTTTAATTATTTTAAAGGCTTCAGCGGCAGTGTCTACAATGCTGTATAATTTCACGTCATCCGCATCAATCGTTTGGTACTCTTTTAACAGTTTTTCTTTCATCCACTTATCTATATTTCCCCAAAAATCTTTCCCCACAAGAATTATCGGAACTTTTGAATATATCTTTTTGGTTTGTACCAGCGTTAAAATCTCAAAAGCCTCGTCTAATGTCCCGAAGCCGCCGGGGAAAAAGACATAGGCCTGGGCGGCGAAGGAGAGCATCACCTTTCTGGTAAAAAAGTAATAAAAACCGCGAGCCTTCTGAACATACGGATTTACGCGCTGTTCATGAGGCAACTGGATATTTAAGCCAATGGAATCGCCTTTATCATTGGCGTCTACTACGCCGCGATTGCCAGCCTCCATGATACCGGGGCCGCCGCCGGTGATTACCGAATACCCGGACTTGCCCAGTAATCGGCCAAGTTCACGGGCAGTTTTGTACCACTTATGATTTTCGTTAAAACGCGCCGATCCGAAAAAGGTGACGGTTTTTTTAAAATCGGCAAGAAACTGGAATCCTTCCACAAATTCCGCCATAATCCGGAAAACCCGCCAGTGGAAAGAGTGTCGCCAATCGTGAGGATGCGGGAAAGCCGGCAAGTCCTTTGCCGGGACCAATAATGACTTACGATCTTTTTTCTTATTTTTAGCCATACTAACGCTTTTTATTATACCACGGCAGAGTCGCAATTTTTTAATTCTAGCATAATAAATTATAATAATATAATGATTCAAAAACGAACTAATGTTGCCGGACTTGATATTACCATGGGTGGGGAGCGGCTTTCGGCCCCACGAAAGGTTTTGAAATACATTGAGGAATTAAAAAAA
>CAYHZT010000021.1:0-7934 GCA_964361325.1 uncultured Candidatus Saccharibacteria bacterium | reverse complement strand
GCATTTATGTTTATTCCATCGGAAGCGGTTTATTACGATTTATTAATAAATAAAGTTGGCGCGATTGCCGACGACACCCGTAATTTAATTAATTATGCCGGACAGAAAAAAGTTATTGTCGTTTCTCCGACTTCCTTCTTGGCTTATCTTCAAACGGTTCTGCAAGGCCTGCGCAATCAAAAAATTTCGGAGCAGGCAAAAGATATCGTCAAGCAAGTAGAAAACTTGGGCCGGCACTTACTGACCTATGATGAGTATATGAAAAAGTTGGGCAAAAATTTAAACGTTTCTATGAATATGTACAACAATGCCTATAAGGAATTCGGCAAGATCGATAAAGATGTTTTAAAAATGACAGGCGAAAGAATAGGCGTGGAGGTTCAGCAAATCGAAACGCCGGCAGTTGAGGACTAGGTTTATTAGTTATTAATCGAAAAGTCCCTTTTCTTTCTCTTCCTTCTCTTTTTTTGCGGTTTCTGTCGCTTTTTCCCAGCTTATGGATTTCGCCGCTTTTTCCGCCGCTTCTTTTTGCTTTTTTTCGGCGTGTTCTTTAGCGACTTGTTCAAATACCCGCTCAGTTTTTTTCTTGGTTATTCCGGTTTCTGTCGTACGCCAAACCTCCTCGGTTTCTTTTCGAGTTTTTTCTTCTTCAGCTTCTTTTTCTACGCTTTCCCAAACGCTGGGAGATTCCATAGACATATAATTATTCTACCAAACGGACTATTATTGTAAAGATGGATTCAGCTATTTTGACGAAGCGAAAGCAACAAGTGCTTTACGATAAGAAATGGATAATTTTTCTGCGCCGAACTTGGCCATTCCGCCACATTCCCTTTGCGGAGTTCGCCGTGGCGGCCGGTTCTATGGCGTTGGGCAATGTTAATGCAGAATCCGATTTTGACGTAATTGTAGGCGCGCGCGCCGGCAGGATTTTTACGGCGCGATTTTTTGCCGTAGCAATTTTCGGATTATTGGGATGGCGGCGCAAAAAACTTAGCCACAAGGAGGCAGCGGCCGACAAAATTTGTCTGAATCATTTTATAACCCCGGCAACTTTTCGTTTGTCGCCGCCTCACGACAAGTATTGGCAAATTCTTTACGCCAATCTGGTTCCTGTTTTCGGTGATCCGGCGCGTATCTCCGCTTTTTTTATGGCCAATCACGATTGGGCCAAAACCGGGCCTATTCACGCCGAAGATCCGCGATATTTATACCAACAGCCGTCAGTAGTCAAAGTTTTTATTGAAAAATTATTGTCGGGTATGGTCGGTTCGTGGCTGGAAAAATTGTTGCGTAATTTTCAAATATGGCGGATTGAGCGAAATTTGTCGCGAAACCCATCCGGATACAAGCCGCGGATAAAATATAATGACGAAGAATTAGAATTTCACCCCGACACTTACAGAACCCAATTCTATAAGTAGTCTATTGAAATCCTAGATAAAAACTTGTAGAGTGTATTTAGCTAATTGAAAAGGGTGCATTCTTGATAAAAGATACCAGGAATCTCGGACCCGAAGCAGAGGATGCCGTCGAAGAAGCAATTTTGGAAATGATTAAGGAGGACCCGCGATTTCTTGGCTATATTAAAGCCAAAACTGCCGACCGCCTTGATGTTGAAGGAATCGACAATCTGATTTTTATTCGCGGCGGGTTTGCTTTGCCTCTGCAAGTCCGTTCCACCCGGCGCAAAATCAGAAAATTTAAAAAAATCCATCCGTTGGTAAGATTCGTGCTGATTATCAGAAAGGTAGTCCGCAACGAAAATGCCCTGGATAAAAATAATCAAATTCGATACCGCGGTACGCTGGACTACATCAAGCGGCAGATACAAGAATTTGCCTACTGCGCGACACGCGATGCCGCTAAAGATTTTTTACCAGCTTAACAAAAAATAAATATATCCCCCCTCCTCTCTTCAGGCCCAGGTCGGCTAAATACCGATCTGGGTCTTTTTTATTCGTGCTCTGCAACTTAAGCAAGCCCGCCATCCTTTCTCCGATACCCAAGCGAGCGGATTAGCTTGGAAGTTTTTGTATAATCGCCTCGCAAAAACTTAATCCCAGCGAGCGACAAGTGGAGGCTGCCGCAGGAGCAGCCGAAATGGGTTGAGGGAAAGGAGGGCGGGCGAGCGCGGCCTTGACATTTTTCTTAATTCACTTATAATTAAAATATTGATGAATGGCCGCCCGAGGGGCGGTTATTTCATTAAATAGGACCGACAGACTCACTATAAATAAAACCAATATGTTTGATTTAAAAACTTTAAAACGGGCAATTGAGCAGATTGCCGAAGAAAAAGGCATAGACCCGGCGAAAATTTTAGAAGCGATAGAATCTTCCATCGCCGCCGCTTATAAAAAGGAATACGGACAGCGGGGAGAATTAATTAAAACTAAGTTTGACCTAAAAACCGGCGGGCTTAAATTTTGGCAGGTAAAAACCGTTGTAGATGAAACTACTGTCCGGATGATTGAAGAAGGCGTTGTTGTCGAAGGGGGCGCTGCTCCGGCTCCGGGACAAGAAGAGGAAAATATTTTACCCCGTTATAATTCCGACCGCCATATTTTAATCGCAGAGGCTAAAAAGATTAAATCCGATGTTAAAGTCGGCGAAGAGTTAGAATTTCCGTTAGAAGTTCACGATGATTTCGGGCGTATTGCCGCTCAAACCGCCAAGCAGGTTATTTTACAGCGTCTGCGAGAAGCCGAACGAGATTCCGTTTTATCCGAATTCAAAAGCCGCGAAGGTGAAATTGTCAGCGGCGTTATTCAGCGATTTGATCGCGGCAATGTATATATAGATCTTGGCCGCACGACCGGCGTATTGTTTTACAACGAGTCTATTCCCGGCGAGCATTATCGCGCCGGAGAACGAATGCGCTTTTACGTTGTGGCGGTGCAGTCCGATACTAAAGTGCCGGGAATCATTTTGTCGCGCTCTCACCCGAAATTTGTAAGCAAACTTTTTGCCTTGGAAGTCCCGGAAATTAATGACGGCGTTATTGAGATTAAGGCAATTGCCCGCGAGCCGGGCAGCCGCACTAAAATTGCCGTCGCCTCCAACGCCGAGGGGGTGGATCCGGTGGGTTCTTGCGTCGGACAGCGTGGCACGAGAGTGATGGCAGTCAGCAACGAGCTCGGCCAGGAAAAGTTGGATATCGTGGAATGGTCTGAAGATCCGGCCAAATTCCTAACCAACGCCCTTTCGCCGGCTAAAGCAAAAAACGTTGAAATTTTACCGCACCGCGAAGCGCGCGTATTCATGCCTGAAGATCAGCTAAGTCTTGCTATCGGCAAGGGCGGGCAAAATGTTCGCCTTGCCGCCAACCTGACCGGCTGGAAGATTGACGTGCGTTCCGAATCTAAACCAGAAGAAACGCAAGCCGGCGGAGTAGCCGCGGCCGCCGAAGAAGAGGCGATCGAAGCAAAAACCGACGACGATGACAGTAATAAAATAGAAGCTTAATGGAAATGAATATCTATTATTTGATTTTTATACCGATTGCCGTTGCGATTTTATACAGCATTTACCTGATTTTTTGGTTGCTTAAACAGCCGGCCGGCAACGAAAAAATGCAGGCGATTTCAAAAGCAATCCAGGAAGGGTCCGGCGCTTATTTGAAACGTCAATATATTTCCGTGGCCGCGGTAGCTCTGCCACTTTTGATTTTAATTGCTTGGCAATTCGGCCTGACTCTGGCAGTCGGGTTTTTAATTGGCGCTGTTGCTTCGGCGCTCGCCGGTTTTATCGGAATGAGTATTGCCGTGCGTTCCAACGCCAGGACTGCCGAAAGCGCCAGACACGGGCTTGGTCCTTCCTTGTCTCTTGCCTTCAAAGCCGGTTCTGTCACCGGTTATCTAGTAGTTGCGCTCGGACTTTTGGCCGTTGCGGGATTTTACTTTATTACCGGAGATCCAAATTCCTTGATTGGCCTTGGTTTTGGCGCGAGTTTGATTTCGGTTTTTGCCCGTTTAGGCGGTGGTATTTTCACTAAAGCCGCCGATGTTGGCGCGGATTTGGTTGGTAAGGTGGAAGCCGGCATACCGGAAGACGATCCGCGCAATCCGGCCGTGATTGCCGATAATGTAGGCGATAATGTCGGAGACTGCGCGGGCATGGCTGCCGATCTTTTTGAAACTTACGCGGTTACTTTGACCGCCGCGATGCTTTTGGGCGCGCTGACTTTAAGTGGCGGTCAGTTGGCTTTTCCGTTGGTGCTGGGAGGATTGGCAATTATCGCTTCTATCGCCGGAAGCTTTTTTGTGCGACTCGGAAAAAGCCAGGCGATTATGGGTGCTCTTTACAAAGGTTTAGCTGCTTCTTTAATTATTTCTTTGATTCTATTTTACTTTGCCGCTAAAATTTTCTTCCCAGAAAATTATCTCACTATTTTTGGCGCGGCCGTTGTTGGCCTCGTAGTAACCGTTTTAATGGTTTTAATAACCGACTATTACACCGCCAAAAAGTTCCGTCCGGTGAAATCTATTGCCGAAGCTTCGCGCTCCGGTCATGGCACCAACGTTATTATGGGCCTTTCGGTGGGTATGGAAGCCACACTGCTTCCGATATTAGTGATTGTCGCGGGTATTTTCCTCGCTTATTCCTTTGCCGGTCTTTACGGTATTGCCATTGCGGCGACTGCCATGCTTTCGGTTGCCGGCATCATAGTGGCAATTGATTCTTTCGGTCCCGTGACCGACAACGCCGGCGGAATCGCTGAAATGAGCGGCGCCCCGGAAGAGATTCGCAAAATTACCGATGCGCTTGATGCCGTCGGCAATACCACTAAAGCCGTTACTAAAGGGTATGCCATTGCTTCAGCTGGGCTCGCGGCCGTTGTTTTGTTTGCCGGTTATGTGGAAGCGCTCAAGGCGCTCTCAAAAAATATAGTTTTTAGTTTGGAGGACCCGAACGTGATTATCGGATTATTTTTGGGCGCCGCCGTTGTTTATTTATTTGGCTCTCTTGGTATGAAAGCCGTAGGGCAGACAGCCGGCGCGGTAGTGGAAGAGGTGCGTCGCCAATTTAGAGAAATTAAAGGCATAATGGAAGGCACTGCCAAACCCGATTATGGTCGGGCGGTAGATATCGTTACCAAAGCCGCGCTTCGAAAAATGATAATGCCGGCGCTTATTCCGGTGGCCTCGGTTTTGTTGGTGGGTTTGGTTTTAGGAGCGCAAGCTCTTGGAGGTTTCTTAATAGGTTCAATCGTTGCCGGATTACTTTTGGGTATTTCTATGACAGCCGGCGGCGCTGCCTGGGACAATGCCAAAAAATACATTGAAGCCGCAGGCGCTAAAGGCACGGATTGGCATAAAGCCGCTGTTACAGGGGACACCGTCGGCGATCCTTATAAAGACACTGCCGGCCCCGCAATTAATCCGTTCATCAAAGTTATTAATATCGTGGCGCTTTTGATAGTTTCGTGGCTATAAACTAATGTCTCTATCCCGCCTTTACAGGCGGGATTTTTTATTTTATAGTGCATGGAAAATGCTCCCGTTAGAAGTGGCACCATCTCCATATTACTTCCAACGGCCGGATACAAAATTATGTCAACAAGATATATAAAAACGTCGATGATAGACCACTTCTAACGGGATGAAATCCACGTTCAAGAAATTAACCGGCTCCCAAGTTGATTTAGAGGTCAAGCTGGATCAAAAAGAATTTTTGTCTTATTACCAAACCGTCCGCGAAAAAGCCCTTGCCAACGTTCATTTGAAGGGATTCCGGCCGGGAACGGCGCCGAAAGAGCTGGCCGAGCAGGCCATAGACCAAGACGCGGTTTTTAATGAAGCCGCTCGCAACGCGATTCGCTGGAGCTTGGACGAAATTTCTAAAGACAATGAGTGGACTCTTATTGATGCCCCGCAGATTACCGTTGAAGATTCCAAAGATATGGGCATAACCTACAAGGCGCGATTGACGCTTTTTCCGGAAATTAAACTCGGCAATTACAAAAAAATCGCAAAGAAGGTAATGGCGGAGAAAAAAGAGCAGAAAGTAGAGCCGTCGGAGATAACGCAAGCCTTGGAATGGATTCGTAATTCCCGAAAACAAAAAGAAGAAGATAAAGCGCCTGAACTTACCGATGAGTTCGCTAAAAGCGTGGGAAAATTCCAGAACCTGGAAGAATTGAAAAAAAGCGTCAGCGACGGGTTATTGGCGGAGAAAAACGAAAATGAAAAAGAGAGATTGCATATAAAGACGATTGAAGAAATCATTAAAGATTCCCAGATTGATCTTCCGGAAATTATGATTAAGAAAACCTACGATAATATGGAAAAGCAGCTTGGGCCGATGTTTAAATCCAGCGGCAAGTCGGAGGAAGAGATTAAAAAAACGTTAACGGATCGGGCACGTCAGAACGTGGCAAGTAACCTGGTGATTTATAAAATTGCCCAAATTGAAAAACTGGAACCGAAACCCGAAGAAATTGCCGATAATGGACATCGCGACTATAATTACGGTATAGTACAAAACCAAAAAGTCTTTCAATTTTTGGAAAACCAATAGTTCGATGTGTCTCACTATAAATAGTTCGGTAAAGTAACTATAAATATAATGGAAAAACAAAACCTGCAAAACGAATATTTAATACCTACAGTTGTTGAAAAAGTGCCCGGTGGCGAGCGCGCTTACGATATTTATTCGCGTCTGCTTAAAGAACGGATAATTTTTCTTGGCGGCCCGATTACCGATGGCCTTGCTAATGTGATTATCGCCCAGCTTTTGTTTTTGGAGCATGAGGACGCCAAAAAAGACATCACCATTTATATAAATAGCCCGGGCGGTTCGGTTACTGCCGGTATGGCGATTTACGACGCGATGCAATACGTAAAGCCGGACGTCGCTACCGTTTGCGTTGGCATTGCCGCTTCAATGGGCGCCGTGGTTTTGGCCTCCGGTAAAAAAGGGAAGAGATTTGCTTTGCCCAATTCGGAAATAATGTTGCACCAAGTGATGGGCGGCGCGGAGGGACAAGCGGTTGAGGTTGCGATAGCCGCCAAGCACATCGTCGAAATAAAAAATAAACTAAACCAGATTTTGGCGAAACACACCGGCCAGCCGGTCGCTAAAATAGAAAAAGACACCGACCGCGATTATTTTATGGCTGCCGACGAAGCTAAATCCTACGGAGTAGTTGACGAAATTATAAAGAAGCGTTAACGTTACATAGTTCTGTCTCACGTGCCCCGCTCGGCTGTTAACCGGGTCGGGGCTTTTTTATTTAAAACATTTGGGATAAAATGAAAGGCAATGAGCGATATAGAAAAATTACTTGTAAGAGGAGTTGAAGAAGTAATAGAAAAGGAGCATCTGGAAGCTCGGCTGAAAAAAGGCGAAAAGCTCCGAGTGAAGTTTGGTATTGATCCGACCGCGCCGGATTTGCATTTAGGGCATACCGTGCCGCTTCGCAAACTTCGTCAATTTCAGGATGCCGGCCATACGGCGGTTTTGATTATCGGCGATTTTACGGCGACTGTCGGCGATCCCACTGGACGCTCCGAAGAGAGAAAACCGCTAACCGCAAAAGAGGTTAAGCAAAATTTAAAAAAATATCTTAAGCAGGCGGGTAAAATTATTAATCTAAAAAAAACCGAAGTCTATCACAACAGCAAGTGGTTGAACAAAAACCTGGATTTGTTTCTGGCAATTTCCCGGGCGGGTTCTATCCAGCAGGTTTTGCATAGGGCTGATTTTAAAAAGCGCCTAGAAGAAGGCGGCGATATTTCCATGCTGGAGCTGCTTTACCCGCTTTTCCAAGGGTATGATTCGGTTGTCATGGATGTCGATTTGGAAATCGGTGGAACAGACCAAACTTTCAATATGTTAGTCGGCCGCCAGTTGCAAAAGAAAATGAAGAATCGCGAAAAGTATGTTTTGACCACACCACTAATCTCGGGTACTGATAGAAAACCAATGAG
>CAYHZT010000020.1:0-8128 GCA_964361325.1 uncultured Candidatus Saccharibacteria bacterium | reverse complement strand
TAGGCCTAAACAAATATTATTTATTTCCCATGATGCGGAACATCTTGGTGCTGCAAACTTCGCAAGTGCCGGTCATTGCTCTGCGGACCTTATCGCCCTTGCCTTTCATTTCAACCTCTTTGGCACTCACCATCTTTCGATCTTTGGCCTTGCACTTAACGCAATATCCTGTGACTATAACTTCTGCCATTGTATTGTTGATTGTTAATTAGTTCAGACCTTTATTTTATTATAAGCTTATAATAGCATAGTTGAAGCTAAATAGCCAGACCCACGCAATAAGCTCGCCCCCATAGCTCAATGGATAGAGCAGTTCCGTCCTAAGGAAAAAATGGAGGTTCGATTCCTTCTGGGGGCACAAATAAAAAAACCGGGTTAATTTATCCCGGTTAAAACGCTGGTTAAGAAAAAGACTGTGCTGGAAATAATTCTCATCAATGGCGAGTACCACAACAATATAAAAAGAATCAAAATGCCCATCAAGCCAAATCTCGCGAAAGCCGCTTGCGCCTTCTCGATAACTCCGAACAACGAAGCAAAAGCATTAAAGCCATCCAGAGGCGGAATCGGCACGAGATTGAAAATCGCCAGAAATAAATTGATTACGACCGGCAAGAGTAATACCATGAGCGGCCTGCCAATTTCGGAACCAGACATATCAATCACGCCAATACCTATCAATAAGCGGATGATTAATCCAAACACCAAGGCTAGACACAAATTAGTTGCGATACCGGCGATGGAAACAAAGAAACTCCCCCAGCGATAACTTTTAAAATTATCCGGAATGATCGGCACCGGCTTGGCCCAACCCAACATCACCGGAGAGCCGCTGAAAATAAGAATTGCCGGTAATACAATAGAACCGAACAAATCCAGGTGCGGAATGGGATTTAAAGTCAGCCGACCGGCATTTTTTGCGGTCTTATCGCCAAATTTGAGCGCTACCCAGCCGTGAGCAATTTCGTGGAGTATGATTGAGAAAATTAAAACAACGATTGCCCAAACCATAAGTGGAGTGTCCACTATGCCTCCGATTTCAAATAACCAACTACACGCTAACACCTGAATTTGCCAATGTCAAAAAATCAGATATAATAATTTCGAAATAGAGCGGGCCTATAGTGAAGTGGTATCACACGTCCATGGCATGGACGGGGTCGGGGTTCGATTCCCCGTAGGTCCACCACTGAATGAGTAAGTTTCGTTTTTTAGTTTGAATGTTATATAATTAACTAAAAGAAGGTGACTATGACAAAATATACAAAAATCACTCTGTTCTTATTCCGCGTGTCATTGGGTTGGATGTTTTTCTATGCCGGTATTACGAAAGTTTTGAATCCCGCGTGGTCAGCAGCCAAGTATCTTGATGGCGCCAAGACTTTTACTGGTTTTTACCACTGGCTTGCGAGTCCGGCAATTTTGCCAATTATTAATTTTGTAAACGAATGGGGGCTTTTACTTCTTGGTATTTCTCTAATTTTGGGGATCGGAATAAGGTTGTCGTCAGTTTTAGGTGCCGTGCTGATGATGTTGTATTATTTGCCTGTTCAGGATTTTCCGAATCCAAACGCCCATATTATTTACATTACCGCGTTACTTCTTCTTGGGGGTTTGCGCGCGGGCCGGGTGTGGGGATTAGAAAAATGGTGTTCCAGTTTGCCTATTTGTTCAAAGTTTCCAAAACTGCGCGAGTGGCTCGGATAAATTATTTCCGCGATTTTTAAAATACAAAATTATAAACCCCTCCAAAATGCTTCGGAGGGGTTTTACGTTAAATCGTGTTTGATGAAAGGTGCGATACCCGGCTTCCAGTCATATCGCTTAGACCAGCGGCACATTGAAATTTTATTTTCGTTAAAAAACAAGCAGGCATGGTTTGTAGGCACGTGAGGAGAGAAATCATCGCCAGTTATCACCCAATCGCCGGTAAAAATAGATTCCTTGCGGAGGTTATAAAATAGAAGCCAAGTATAAATATAAACAACCGCTCGTTCAATTACATAATCACCCTGGAACATTTCCATGTTAATGAGAAGTTTTCTTACATCCGGAAGGTTTTTAGGATTCTTAGACAGTAAATACCATTGAGGCAAACAAATGTGATTATGAATAAATTGATAATCCGGCTGATAAAATTCTATAGTCTCGGCAAACAAACCCGGGGTGTTGGAGAAAATATCTCGCATCGTGGCAATAGTCAAAGGCCGGGTTTTGCCTCTATGAACAAAAGGGATGCCCGGCACTAATACGAACGGACATTCCGGTTCGCTTAATTGGTACAGCAACCCTTTACTATATGGGATGGACTGAAGCTGTAAGAGATCGCTGAAATCGCACGGAAAAACCGTAGCCGCTTCTTCGAGCGAGATGAAGTTAGGGCCCATTATCGTGCGAGCGCTATCAAGCGTGGTCGGCTTGTCCCGAGCCGAGTCGATGGGTTTGTTTTCGTCCATTAGGCACCTTATCAAAGTTCCGTTTTTATTATATTCACGTTTGACCAAGTTAGTAAATAGCGATATAAAGAAGGCGGTACTTTGAGGACTGGAGAAAAAATGTCCAACATCGTTCTTGAGCTTTTAGGACCGAATAATATTTGGGACCATACGACAGTCAGCGGCATCAATAGACTTTTGCCGCAGCTTTCCCGGAAAGCCAAACCGATTACGCTGGACCAGCTTAACAACGGTTGTGGTCAGTCGGGTTTTTATCTTTACGTTGCGCGGGACGCGGACGCTAATACCTCGGACAATATTGTCGGTATGGCGTTGATTTATTTCGTTTGGGGACCGGACGGCTGGCATAGCGAAATCCACGCGGTTGTCGTTGATGAAAACCACCGTGGCCTGAAAATCGGAAAACTGCTTACCGAAAAGCTTATCGCAACCGCCAAAGAATTCGTGGAGGTAAATCAGGAAGGATTCAGTGTTTATCTTACCAGCAAATCCGAGCGGGTGGCGGCAAATGCTATGTATTTAAGTATGGGTTTCAAGTTGGTCGCGAAAGCCGATGGCGACAATGGGACAAATTTGTATAAACTAACAGTGACTCTTTAAGGGTCACTATTTTGGTGGGGTGGCCGAGTGGTTTAAGGCGGCAGTCTTGAAAACTGCTATGTCAGAAATGGCATCGTGAGTTCGAATCTCACCCCCACCGCAATTTTTCGAAAAGGGTTTCCTTGACAGAATAATTCTAATATATTATATTATGGCTGGCATACTAGAGTCGCTGTGGCTCTGGCCAGGGTTCATTGAAAGGGCGTAATATGGCAAGCGGTGAAGCTTCGCCTGTCGGAATGGCCTTCATGGAAAAGGCGCCGGACGGACGGATTCCGGGATCGTACGATGAGAAGTTGCATCTCTGGGTGGACGCGGACGGAAAGCCTGCACTGCTCGATGCGAGCACGGCAACCGGGAGTAATGCTTCCACGGGAGCGTCGAACGAAACGGATATGAACGAGGACTTCGACTAGAGGTCCGTAAAGGGAGCCTAAGAAACTCCCTTTTTAAATAAAACAAAAGGAGGAATTGTGAAACGAGTTCTGATTATCACAAATCGGCATGATTCGCACGCAGATTGTCTGATTCAAAAGTTCCACGAACGGCGTATACTATTTTTGCGATTCAATACGGATGATTTTCCAGTGATGAACATATTCACTTTGTGCCACGTCGGCGCGGGAGATGCTCGTCTGGAAATCGAAATGTATGGCGAGAAATGTTCTAGTGAAGATATCAGGAGCGTCTGGTATCGGAGGCCGCTACAATTCGGAGTCGATCAGTCAATGGTCGACCCCGAAGCGAGAAAGTTCGCAGATGACGAAGCGCGTGCATTCACCGAAGGTCTCTGGGCTACGATAGAGTGTAGAGTCGTAAGCCCACTTCATAATATCCGGCGGGCGAATCACAAAATCCTTCAGCTGAAGGTAGCGAAGCAAATCGGCTTTGAAATTCCCTGGACACTGGTTACCAACGACCCGTCTGAATTCGCAGGATTCTGGGATTTGTGCCGGGGCGAAGTGATCTACAAGCCGATGGGACAGAATATCATTCGTGATAAGGAGGGTGGAATAAAATTTGCCTACACCAACAAGCTCACGAAGGATTTCCTTGTAAATACCGAGAGAATCAAGTACGCTCCATGTCTCTTTCAGGAGTACGTTGATAAGCAGCTTGAGCTACGGATTACTGTCGTGGGTGACGAAGTTTTCACCTGCGAAATTCATTCGCAGAAATCTGATAAGACCAAAATCGACTGGCGACACTACGATATCGCGAACACTCCTCACAAGATCGGGAAATTGCCCGAAGAGATCGAGAAGAAGTGCGTCGCGCTCGTGCGTCACTTTGGTCTTGAGTTCGGAGCAATTGATATGATTCTCACGCCCGGCGGTGAGTACAAATTCATCGAGATCAATCCAAACGGTCAGTGGCTGTGGATTGAGGAGCTCACCGGACTCCCGATTTCCGAGGCAATGTTTAATCTGTTAACCAAGTAGAGCCTTCACACGGAGGCTCTTTTTATTTACTCTATGTATGATGTTCAACAAAGAAATTTCTAAAGAATTGCTAAATATGGCAGTGGATGACCAGGCGGCTATTAAGGATAAGGTCTGGAATAACGATCTTGGCCAGAAGCACGTAAACCAGCTTAAAAAAATTATTGAAAAGATCGGCTGGCCTACTATCTCAACCGTAGGCAAGGAAGCATCCGAGGCGTCTTGGCTAATCGTGCAACATGCCGATTTTGATATTGAATTCCAAAAATCTTGCCTCACGCTTATAGAGCGTGCCGCAAGAATAGACGAAGCAACGTTACCGAACGTGGCATACCTTACTGACCGCATTCTTGTGAATTCAAAAAAACCGCAGAAATTCGGCACGCAATTTTATATCGACGAAAAAGGAATGTTCGGTCCACGGCCGATTGAGGACGAGAAAAATGTTGATTTGTTACGCGTTGAATATAAACTCCCACCACTGAGTGAGTATAAGAAGTTGATGGTGAAGCTTTATAAACCTCAATAGCTATCGGTATCTTCTTTACGATAATTTGCCGCACAACATGCCTCTGCTTGTCGGCAGACAAGTGTCGGCAAGGTAGGGAAAGAATTATGCTATAATGCTAAAACTTGGAAGTAATTTGAACTATGTTTTTATCGCATCAAACAATTGAAAAATACGTTGACGAAGGGAAAATAATAATCAAACCCGCTTTTGATAAAAAAAATATACGGCCCGTGGGCGTACGAATCCACTTAGCAAAAGACATTCTTGTTCCCGAACCAAATCAGACCGCGGAAATTACGGGACAACAAGATTTAAAATATCGTGAAATTGATCTGACAAAAGAAGAATTTTATCTTGAGCCGAATGGATTTATTCTTGGGGCAACATATGAAGCAATCCAAACCCCTAAAAACATACTCGCATTTTTAGACGGGAGAAGCACCGTGGCCCGGCTTGGTCTGACTACTCATATAACCGCTTCGGTAATTGACGGCACTTTTGAAACGCCCCACGTCGCGGTACTGGAAATTAAGAATGTCGGCAACTTTAAAATCAGACTAAAGTTTAAAGATCCAATCGCGATGATGCTTTTCGCGGAGCTGAAAGATGACGTGATTCAAAAAATACAAAGCCAATACGGCGGAGGCCAAAGCAAAGTAACTCCTCCTAATTTAAAGTTTCGAACGGGATACGACAAATAATTTTTTGCCGTTATTTCTAAAAAAATAAAGGGTATAAACCCTTTATTTTACTTCCCACGGGAATTGAATCCAGAAGTTGCCTTTTTCTCGGATGGCGATTTCCGGTTTCACAGCGCTCTGCCGATGCCAGAAAAGCGTTGCTATGAAGTAGCCGGCTTCTCTGAATTCTTTTAATGTTTTTCCGGTGTCGGCGATGTCGTCAACAATCAAAGCGTTTTCCCGCACATCTTTTGCGAAATCGGCGTCCGCTTGAATTTGAATGCTGAGTGGCGAGCTTACCGTAAGCTTCAGATCCAGACGATGCGAAAGGCAGACGGCCAAGGGCAATCCACCTCTGGGAGGGCCGTAGATATAGGAAAATTTCCTATCCATAAATTTGAGGATTTTTGCGATCTTTTCAACGTCCGCTTCAAAATCCTGCCAGGAGTAAATCTGAATTTTCGGCATTATTATTCCCCTAAATGAACTGGTTAGATTCTATGTTAAAATTATTAAAAGGTCTATGGCGATTACAAAAGACGTTTTACAGAGGTCGTTTTGGGCTTTGCCGATCGGCGAAGTGCTGGATATTTTTGAAACTACTCGTACCGGTCTTAGCGAGGAAGAGGCGGCGGAACGGCTCATTATTTTCAAAAAAAATATCCTGCCTCAAAAAACAAAGCTTTCCCGTCTGGGTATCTTATTTCGTCAATTTAAAAGTCCACTCCTCGTAGTCCTTATTTTTGCCGGCATTATAACGTCATTTTTGCATGATTTTAGAGATGCTGGTGTAATTTTCGTTGTCGTGGCGTCAAATATTATCGTGGGCTTTTACCAGGAAAATAAAGCGGAAACGGCACTCGCGCACCTTAAAACTTACATTCGCGAACGGGCCCGTGTTTTTCGTAACGGACAACAGATTGAAGTTGACGCAAGCGGTTTGGTTCCGGGCGATGTAATTCATCTTTCCCAGGGCGATCGGGTGCCGGCGGATTGCCGAGTGATTTACACCAACGATTTTGTTGTTGATGAAGCGATTCTGACCGGTGAATCTTTGCCGATTACCAAAACAACCGAACCATCCACTTTTAAAGCGGTATTGGGTGACCGGCGATCCATGGTTTTTAGCGGTACATTGGCCATTCAGGGTTTTGCCCATGCCGTTGTTTGCACTACCGGCGGTGAAACCGAACTTGGCCGGATTGCCAGTTTTGTGGCGGCGGCGGAAAAAGAAAAGACTCCTATCCAAAACGCGATTTTCCATTTCACCGTCAAAACAAGTGTTGTTTTATTAATTCTCACTATCGGAGTTTTTATTATGGGACTACTTGCCGGCAAGCCACTGTTGGATATGTTTTTGATCACGGTGGCGATTGTGGTGGCGGCAGTGCCGGAGGGCTTGCCGGTCGCGTTGACGGTAATCTTGGCAGTCGGCGTCCAGAGATTAGCTAAAAAAAATGGAGTGGTGAGAAAGCTTTTGGCCGCTGAAACTCTTGGAAATACCTCCGTGATTCTGACCGACAAAACCGGAACTTTGACGCAGGCAAAAATGGATTTAGCCCGCATTTCGGTATTGGATGAAAAGTTTTCTGAAACTGAATTACTAAAATTCGCGCTGTTGAATACGGATGTCGTAATTGAAAATCCGCGCGACCACTACGACAAATGGCGGGTGATTGGCCGTCCGTTGGAAATTTCGCTGGTAACGTCTTCCGCAAAGAAGGGGGTGCTTCTGCCGGCAATCAAGCGGCAAATTGAAGTTTTGGACTACCTTCCTTTTACCTCCCGAAATAAGTACTCTGCCTCGCTTACCAAAGACGGAGCTGATTACGCCTACTTATTAAGTGTTTTTGGAGCGCCGGAAATTTTACTGAAACACACGGACTTGTCTGAACAAGATCACCGCCGATTAATTACCGAAATAGATAAGATGGCATATAGCGGAGAGCGGGTTTTGGGTTTGGCGATTAAAGAAATCCCAAGCTCTCAAGAAATTTCTTTGCGGGATAAAAATACTTTTCGGGGTCTGAGATTCGTTGGTACTCTTTCCTTCCGCGATCCGGTTCGGCCGGGCGTAAGCGAAGTAATATGGAAAGTGGCGCAGGCCGGTGTAAAAACGGTAATTGTTACCGGAGACCATCGTGGCACTGCCGAAGCGGTAGCGAAAGAGATAGGCTTTTCCGTTGACCGCGATCAGGTCATTGACGGATTGGAGCTGGACGCGATGTCGGATGAAGAATTAAAAAAACGCCTCTCAATTCTCAAAATTGTCGCCCGGGTGAGTCCCGAAGGGAAATTACGCGTTGTAAAAGCTTTCAAAGAATTGGGAGAGGTGGTGGCAATGACCGGCGACGGCGTTAATGATGCCGCGAGTTTAAAAGAGGCCGACATTGGAATAGCGATGGGGTAGGGGACGGATGTTGCCAAAGACGTTTCAGA
>CAYHZT010000019.1:0-8257 GCA_964361325.1 uncultured Candidatus Saccharibacteria bacterium | reverse complement strand
TTGATGCGTTCAGGCATAAAAAACCCTGGAAAGCTCGCCGAAGCCTTAACGAACCGGCGCAGAGTATGATGACCAGCGGGATCGTTGTGAAATTCATGATTGCGGACAACTTCCGACTTTTCGGCAAGTTCGTTCCAAACCACGATTTCCAACTTAATGGGAGAGTTGATAATTTTTTCCGCATCTAAACTGCCGACTAGATAATTCAGTCCATAATCGCTGTAAAGCGCCGAGCTTCCAGAGGCAAGGTGCTTAATCGCCGCAAGCCGGCTAAAAATCATCCCACAACCTCGCCTTTCTACTTCCATCCAAACCTCTTTTAAATCGCGCGAGTTACTGTCGACGTATTTAGCGGCATTCAGCGCCCCGCCGGAAACTCCCTGTATTTTTTCAAAATGTACCCCTAATTCATCCAGCGCCGCTAACGCGCCGGCTTGAAACGCGCACTTGAGTCCGCCTCCCGGCAGGATAGCGCCCGTTCGTCCTAAATTCACGGTTATCTCCTTTCAAAGAGCCGAAACTTGCCTGCATTGTAGCAAGCTTATAAACAAAAATCAACGGAAACGGGACGACTATTAATCGGCCTGGACTTTAAGTTTTTTAGAGCGCTGGCGGTTGAGTTTAGGAAGTTTAATAGTTAGAACTCCATTCTTTATGGAAGCCTCGGAACGTTCGGCATCCACCTCTTGCGGCAAAATAACAGAACGGGAAAATTTACCCCAATAACATTCTTGATAAAAATAATCTTCTTCTTTAATGCGCCTCTCTTTCTGACGACTGCCCTTGATAGTCACCGATTCGTTGGTAATGGCGATATCTAAATCATCGGGTTTAACTCCGGCAATCGGCGATTCTAAAATGATTTCGTCGGGATTTTGATATAAATCTATAGTCAGCTGTCCCTCGCTTTCGTCAAAATAGTCTTCATCCAAACGAGATCGTTTTTCCTTTAACAAAGAATCACCGGTTTTTACCAGTTCAATTTCGGGACTCACCTCTTGCCCGTCCGCAAGATTTAAATTTTCTATTTCTTCGTTATTCATTTTTAAAATATTTTACAATTACGGACTTTCTCTCTTTAGTTTTTCAAAATCGCTTAAAATAAACAGGGCGAAAAATATCAAAAAGATTAACGGCAACGCAATTGGCTCTGATCTAATTATAAGATAGTTGAAAACTGCGTGCAACAAAGTCGCCACTACAAGACCAATACCAATCATCCCCACGTAACCGCTTTTTTTATATATTGCCTGGCCCCATTGATACCCAACCAGTCCCGAAGCAAGGGTATGCAAAAGCGTCGCGCCGACAAAGCGCAGAATTGTTGTTTCTATCGGTCCAACGCTTGGCCAAGTAATCGAATTGGTTTGCAGAACAGAAGCAACATTTTCCACTGTAGCGAAGCCCAACGCCGCAACTATCATATAGACCATGGCATCTATCGGTTCGTCGAATTCTTTGCGCCGGCTGATTAATACAAAGACGGCAAAAAATTTAAAAAACTCTTCCACGCTGGCAAGTAAAATAAAAGATACTAATCCAAAAGAAGAGAATCCCTGAGAAATCAGCCAATCGTGAATATGATACTGAAATTGCAAAACCAACAGCGTGACTAAAGCCCCGCCAAGAAAAGTGTATAAAATTAATCTTTTAGGCTCCGGGTGTCTGATATCTTCTTTAAGATAAAAAATTAGCCAAGCCAGACCCGGAATCAACCCTAAAAAAATCAAAAGCAAGGTTACCATTGCTTAACGATTAAAGCATTGCCGAAAAATCGGCGGTGTATTTCTTCGGTAATAAACGGCATAAAAGGGTGCAGTTGTTTCAACGATTCCGCCAGTAAATATCCCAAAGTCATTTTAACATTTTCATCTTCCCGCTGCTTGGTCGCCTCTATATACTTATCCGCAAACTCATGCCAGATAAAATCGTAGATTTTATGGAGCGTGGGTCCAAAATCATAACCTTCTATCCCTTTTTCAACTTCCTGCTTTAAATTTTTAAATTTTTCTAAAATTTCTTCGTCTTCTTTTTGTAGTTTGAGTTTTGAAATTTGTTTGGAATTTGGCATTTGGAATTTGGCATTTCCGATTTTGCCCTGGCAAAATCGGCTGATATTCCAAAGTTTATTGGCGAATTTCCTGCCCGCCACTACGGCGGCTTCATCCCAATGCACATCCTGCGTACCCATAGCCTGCCAGATGATTCCAAAACGAGTCGCGTCAGCGCCATACTTTTCTATTAGTCCCAACGGGTCAATTCCCGTGCCCAAGCTTTTGGACATCCGCTTGCCTTCCTTTGTGAGTATCGTGGCGTGAATCAGTGTTTCCGGAAACGGCACTTCTTTCATAAACTCTAATCCGGAAAAGATCATCCTCGCCACCCATAAATTGATGATATCGCGCGCGGTAATTAAAACGCTGGATGGATAAAAATCTTTCAGGTCTTTTTCGGAAAGGCCGGCAAACGGCCAGAGCGCGGACGAAAACCAAGTATCAAGAATGTCGGCCGACTGTTCCATAACGCAGTTTTTACAAAATGGACACTTGACTGGTTTTTCGACGGCGACTATAAACTGTTTGGGATTTGATCCGCTAGCTGGCGGATCGGATTTCGAATTTGCTTCCTGTTTACAAAAGTAAACGGGAAGCTGGTGTCCCCACCAGATCTGTCGGGAAATACACCAGTCACGGACATTTTCCATCCAGTCCAAAAGCACTTTCTCGAAATTTTCCGGAATTATTTTGGTTTTTCCCGACTTAACCGCTTTGATAGTTTTTTTTGCCAACTCTTCCATTTTCAAAAACCATTGATCGCTTAGTAGCGGCTCGATCGGCGTGGCGCTCCGGTAGCAAATCGCCAAGTTATGCGTGTAATCTTCGGTCTTTATTATCAGTCCGAGCTTGTCCAATTCCGCGACTACCTTTTCGCGCGTCTCGACAATTTTCAATCCTTCGAATTCTTTTCCCGCTTCGGCGGTCATTTTTCCCCGTTCATTGATTACTTGAATAAATGGAAGTTTGTGCCGCTCTCCAATCTCGGCGTCCAACAAGTCATGCGCGGGAGTGACTTTTACCGCACCGGTCCCGAAAGCCATATCTATCTTTTCGTCGGTGACAATTGGAATTTCCCGATTTTGTATCGGCAACAAAACTTTTTTACCGACAATGTTTTTATAGCGTTCGTCTTTCGGGTTCACCGCCACCGCGGAATCGCCGAGCATAGTTTCCGGGCGGGTAGTCGCCACTACTATATATTCAGGGTTAACAACGTACGTCCCACCGGACTCTTTTTTGTTAACCTGCGCTTCCATAACAATTGGATATTTGATGTGCCAAAGTTTTGTTTTTTCTTCTTTATATTCAATTTCCAAATCCGAAAGCGAAGTTTGGCAAGCCGTGCACCAACTGACCACTCGCTTGCCACGATATATTAATCCCTTCTCGTAATAATGAATAAAAACTTTTTTCACCCGATCGGCATATTCCGGATCCATAGTAAATCGCACGCGCGACCAATCGCAGGAAGCGCCGAGCTTTTTTAATTGACTGATAATAATGTCGCCGTATTTCTCTTTCCATTCCCAAACCTTCTCAACGAATTTTTCTCTTCCTAAATCCCAACGGCTGACTCCTTCTTTTTTTAAACTTTTCTCCACAACATTTTGTGTGGCGATTCCGGCGTGATCGGTGCCGGGAAACCAGACCGTTTTATCTCCCCGCATCCGATGATAGCGAATCAAAATATCGCTCAAGGTAACATTGAGCGCGTGACCCATATGCAACGAGCCGGTTACGTTCGGCGGCGGAAGATGAATCGAATACGTTTTGTCGGACGCTTGGCGTTTAGCGTCCAATGTCACCGGCTTAAAAAAATCGGATTCTTCCCAAAATTTATAGATTATTTCTTCGGTTGTTTTCGGATCGTACGCTTTATTGAATTCTTCTTGTTCTTCCTGCATCAATGATTATTATAAGTTTTAAAAACAGATAAAAAAAGAGGGCGACCAATTGGTCGCCCGTGTGAGGAAAATTATTATATTTGCGAACGTTGCGTCCGCATATGTCCGCCGAGGAGGCGGATTGGACCGTTTTTAGTTTCCAAAGGACTAATACTCATTATATAGTCCGCGCCAACCGACGCAAGTCCGGTTGTGGATAACCCCGCACCTATCCGAGAGCGCTTCTCTAGGGCTTATTTGGGGTAGATAACGTCAAAAGATTTTCTATACATTCAAAAATGTTAATACATCAGGGCGGTGTTTGGTTTTACACTCTCGGATAGGTGCGGGGTGGATAACTTAAAGAGTTAAATTTGATTGCGCGATTAAGCGCAGTTTTTTATTACGCAATTTTTGTACGTAAGCCGCGGCGGCGATCATAGCAGCGTTGTCAGTATTATATTCAAAGTCGGGCACAAAAAATTCCGTGCCCAATTTTTTAGCAGCTACCCGCAGAGCTGAACGCAAGGCCTTATTAGCCGAAACGCCGCCACAAAGCAGAATGGATTTTACGTTAAATTCTTTTGCCGCCCGAACGGTTTTGCCGACCAAAACATCAATAACCGCTTGCTGGAAAGAAGCCGCGACGTTGGCTTTGGACGCGGCGGGATTGTCGCGTAAATAATAAAGCACCGCTGTCTTTAATCCGGAAAAACTGAATTCGTAATTTTTTTCCTTTAACATCGGCCGCGGAAAGTTAATAACGGGCTTGCCTTTAACCGCTAGCTTTTGTATTTCCGGCCCGCCCGGGTACGGCAAGCCGAGCAAGCGCGCCACTTTATCAAATGCTTCACCCGCGGCGTCATCGCGGGTTTCTCCTAGTTTTTTCCACTTCGTCAACGAATCCATTTTCAACAAAATCGTGTGCCCGCCACTGACAACAAGAGCTATCGCCGGAAAAAGTTTAGAAATTGGAAATTTGGCTTTAGAAATTGCGGTTTTTTGCGGTAACAAAAAACTATAGAGGTGTCCTTCCATATGGTTTACGCCAATAAGCGGTTTCTTGAGTTTTTCTGACAATTCCTTCGCAAACTCAATCCCCGCCCACAAGGCCGGCTCCAGGCCCGGACCCACGGTCACCGCGATTGCGTCAATTTTCAATTTTCCCATGCCTACCCGGCACCTGCCTGCCGGCAGGCAGGCCTGTCTACCGACAGGCAGAGGCAGAAATTTTTGTAAAATTTTTGGAAGGTTCTTCTGGTGTTCGCGCTTCGCCAGAGTGGGAACCACGCCGCCGAACGGCCGATGAATTTTAATTTGAGAGGAGGTAATATTTTTCAAAACACTAAAACGAGGGGTTTTTAATCCGCCTTGTCCGATTACCAATGCCAGCGACGTGTCGTCGCAGCTAGTTTCAATCGCTAATATCCGCATATCGCACAACCCGGTCCTTGCCGCCCGTTTTGGCGGCATACATCGCTTTATCGGCCGATCCCACTAATTCATCTAATCGGACATGGCCATCCAACTCGGCAACGCCAATACTGACCGTTACTTTTAAATTCGGATGACCGGGAATTTTTACCCGGCTTCTGATTGCCTTGCGAATTTCTTCGGCCTTAACAGCGGCATCTTTTTCCACAGAGCCGATTAAGGCAACGACGATCTCTTCGCCGCCCCAGCGCCCGACGAAATCGGACGCGCGCATTTTATTTTGGACAATAATCGCGACGTATTTCAATATCTTATCACCAACTTCATGCCCGTAAGTGTCGTTAATTTTCTTGAAATTATCTACATCCATAAACAGCACCGAAAAATTATCGATATTAAAATGCGTTCGTTGGCTGTTTTTATTACTGCGAACATAACGAATATCGCTGAAAATCTTTCCGGATAACTCTAAAAAACCGCGGCGATTATAAAGGCCGGTCAGCGGATCTTTAACTACCAAAGTTTCTAATTCTTTGATTTTTAAATCGCGCTGGCGAATCTCACTTTTAAGTTTTTTTATTTCCTCCGACATTCTTTTTTTATCGTAGCCTCAAGGGGAATCGAACCCCTATTTACGCCGTGAAAGGGCGCCGTCCTAGCCATTAGACGATGAGGCCATAGGAGACCAGGCTCCCGCCATAATATAACGGATTTTGCGGGCAATTACCAGTTTATTATGGTATAATTTCAAGGTAATAAACAATGAATCTTTTTCCGATAATTTCAACTGAATGGGCCTTGTGGACTTTACAAGTCGTTTTTGGCTTTATTTTTTTGGCTCACGGTTGGCCAAAAATTAAAAATTTAAAGGCCACGGCTGAAAATTTTGAAATCATGGGCTTTAAGCCCGGCAAGTTGTGGGGTACTTTTATTGCTTTTTTGGAAGTTTTTGGCGGCGCGGCGATCGTCCTTGGTGTCTTTACGGAAACATTGGCAATTCTGTTCATGATAGAAATGGCCGTAATCATAATCTGGAAAATGAAACGGGGGCAAAAGTTTATCGGCGGCATTGAGCTGGATTTAATTTTGTTCGCGGCGAGTCTTATCTTAATAGGACTTCAACGGTAATATTGATTTTCTTTGGCGCAATACCGGCACTGGATGCCTAAACCAGATTAATACTTGGAAACAAATTCCGTCTGGGTTTTTGGGTCACGCCCAAATCTAGGTAAATTATTTTGCAATTTTAAATTTATTCAAGATGAATCTGTTTTTGAAAATTTTCCAACTGTGTTCGCAATAGCGGATGGGCATTAAGTTCGCGGTCTTCTTTAATAACACCGTTTGCCGCCGCGCGCGCCATTTTAATTAACTCAATATTATTTAATGCTTTCATTGCCAAATCCGGAATGCCTGTTTGTTTATCGCCGATAAATTCGCCCGGACCGCGAATGGCCAAATCCTTTTCCGCGAGCTCAAAGCCATTTTTCGCTTTCAAAAGCGCGTCTAAGCGCTGGTGGGTAGACTGCGCGGATGAATTAGTAAAAAGCAGGCAATAAGATTGGTGTTCCGCCCGTCCGACTCGCCCGCGAAACTGATAAAGCTGCGCCAGGCCAAACCGGTCAGCGCCCTCTATCATCATGATAGCGGCATTGGGTACGTCCACGCCCACTTCAATCACCGATGTGGAAACCAAAATATTGATTTCACCAGAAGCAAAACCTGACATAATCTGCGCCTTTTCCGCGCTCTTCATTTTTCCGTGAAGCATCGCGATTTTAAGATCCGGAAATATTTTTTGGGAAAGCCGCTCGTATTCTTCGGTGACGTTTTTCACTTCCAGCCAAAGTTTTTTGCGGACATCCAACAGTTGCGACTCATTTTCCGACGTACTTTCCGCGGCCGCAATCCGCGGACAAATGACGAATGCCTGCCGGCCGGTTTTGATTTGCTCCCGGATAAATTCGTAGGCTTTTTTACGATTACTCGGCGCAACAATTTTAGTAATTATTTCTTTTCTGCCGCTTGGTAATTCATCAATAATAGAGAGTTCAAGATCGCCAAAAAGAGTCAGGGAAAGAGTGCGGGGAATCGGCGTCGCGCTCATTGAAAGAAAATGAACCGTAGTTTCCTGGCCGGGTTCGCGCTCTTGTTTTACCAACGCCGCCCGCTGATCCACGCCAAAGCGATGCTGTTCATCCACGATCGCTAAAGCTAAATCCCTAAACTCAATTGGTTTTTTAGACGTCTTCCGACCCGCGCGGCCATTAGAGATAAGCGCGTGAGTTCCTAGGATGATTTTTATTTTCCCTTCCGCGATATTTTTAAGAAGCTGAGCGCGACTAACTTTGGTTTCTAAATTATCGCCATAAAAAGAGCGGGCTTCGCTGCCGGTTAAAATACCTATACCGATGGTGAGGTTTTTAAAAATACTGGAAAGGGTTTTGTAGTGCTGGCGAGCCAGAACCTCGGTCGGCGCCATAAAAGCAGTTTGTTTATTATTATCTGCCGCCGCCAGCGCAGCCAGGGCCGCCACCACCGTCTTTCCCGAACCGACGTCTCCTTGGAGTAAGCGATTCATTGGCTGACTTTTTTTTAAATCGTTTAGGATCTCATTGAGACTGCGTGTTTGCGCTTCCGTCAAATCGAATGGTAATTTCGCGATCATTGCGGCGATTAATTGATTATTTATTTTAAGCGGTGGCGCTTTTTCAAGCGCTAAACGAAGCCGATTTTTTATATTCACTAATTGAAGTAAAAACAAATCCTGAAAAGCAAAACGCTGGCGAGCTTTCTCTGCCTGGTTCAAATCTTTGGGAAAATGAATATTTCTCAAAGCCATTATCAAATTAGGAAACTCATTCCGCTGCAAAATCTCTTCTG
>CAYHZT010000018.1:0-8699 GCA_964361325.1 uncultured Candidatus Saccharibacteria bacterium | reverse complement strand
TTCAAAATTTGCAGAATCTGCCAGTCGGTATCAATAAAACGACTGCCCCAGGGCGAAAATAAAATCAGCGATTTTTTGGCATCAAAATTGACGCGCTTAAAAAATTCGTCGCGCCCGCTCCGCGGTTCGTTAAGGTAATAGTCCAATTGCGGCATTCCGGAAATAAAAATATTTTCCTTTTTAATATCTTCGTACCGAATCGCCTCGTCCCTGATGATTTCGTTATTAACAATCAGTAAGTCCGGTTTTATTCTGAATAATCCTTTATTAGTGATATTGTCCCACGACCTCACCATTCCCACGGTTCGAATGTGGCGATGCTTGGCCTCCGCCAGGCAATGCGCGTCGTCGGGATGAAAAACATCGGGAGCGAAAACCAAGTCCGGCTTGTATCGGTCAAAATGGGCGGTAAACTTATTTTTGGAAATAGTAATCTGGTCCAAAAATCTTACCATCTTTTTAACAACGGACAACCGACCGATTTGAGAAAGAAAAAAAGCAATACAATAGTTGATGATTTTCTTATTTCTCAAAAAAATTTCCCCGCGCCGGATTGCCAATCTTTTCGTGTTTATCAAAGACTGACTCAAGTAGCCGAAAATAGTATCTTGCTTGGATAGCCGCTCGGTTTTGATGGGTTCAATAATGACGTTACTCTCCTTGTCCTGAGCTTGTCGAAGGGTAAAGTTTTTTTCAAAGTAATCTCGCTTATAATCCGGACAAAAAATAACCAGCCGCGTATCCGGAGCGGCCGACAGATTTTTGAACACATCCGTAAAGAGGATATTTCTGGTTACGAAGGGATTAAGACTGGTGATAAATATCGTTTTCATCGCTTTTATAATATAACCCAAAATGATACGCTTTTGGTTATGAAAGCGCTTATTTTAGCCGGGGGACGAGGCATAAGAATGCGTCCCCTGACCGAGGAAATACCCAAGCCGCTTCTTAAAGTGGATGGCAAAACTTTTTTGGACATAATCTTTGACGCCCTTCCCGAAACGGTAAACGAAACGATTATAGTTATCGGGTATCAAGGCGAGAAAATAAAATCTTATCTGGGCGATAAATATAGAGGCAGAAAAATTACTTACGTAGTTCAGCAAGAACTTAATGGGACCGGAAATGCGGTTTTATTAACCCAAAAGTATTTCGCCCCCGATGAGAGATTTCTAATTTTCTACGGCGATGAATTATTTTTTAAAAGTGACGTTGAAGATTGCTTAAAACACGAATTCAGCTGGTTATGCTGGGAAGTAGCTAATCCCAGAGCTTCGGGCATCGCGACAATTTCTCAAGACGGATATATCACTGCCGTGGTAGAAAAACCCGACAAACCGCAATCCAAAATCGGAGTTGGCGGTCTGATGGTGATTAATACCGATATATTTAATTACGAACCGGAAAAACATCAAACCGGCGAATATTATTTAACCTCAATGATGAATGGGTTTGTAAAAGACCATAGGGTTCGCGCGGTTATCGGCGTTAACCGGCCTTCATTCAGCGCGCCGAAAGACATAGAATCACGTTAAATTTCGTAAAAAAATTCCCCGAATTAATCGGGGAATTAAGCAATGCGAATTAAGATTGCGGCTTTTTTGTAACACCGGCGTCGCAGAGAAACTGCTTTTGCGTTTCCACGCTTTTTTTATGGAACAGAATTTCCGGAAGAAATTTCGGCGGAATCGTCGGAATGTGGGCGCCCGCTTCATAAACATCAAAAATATCCTGGGCCGCCCGAATACTGCCGACGATGATTTCAGACGGCAGGTGATGTTGGTCAATCAACACGCGTGTCTTGCTGATCATTCCAAGTCCATCCAAACCGCAATCCAAAATCCGTCGATAAAGGAGACTGACATACCGCGCGCCGACCTTGGCGGCGGCAAACGCCTGAAACCAAGTGATGCAACAAGTACAGTTGACCGCGATTTTTTCAAGGCTTAACTGACGAATCACCGCCAGACGGTCAGTGCCGTCCGTGCCAAGAATTGGAATCTTAATCGCCAAACCGGGATAGTTCATCTCTTTGACAAATGACCGGGCCTGTTTCAACATCTCCTCAGGATCGTCGCAGAACACTTCGGCGCTCAACGAAAGCGGCTCGGGAGTGTATCGCGACTTTAACTCAACGATTTTCTTCCAGGCATCCAACGGATTCGTACATCCGGCTTTCTTAAGAATTGATGGATTGGTGGTAATACCATCCAAAATTCCGGTTTTCAACCACTTTTCAATTTCGTTAAGATCGGCCGTATCAAGAAAAATTTTCATAAGCCCCTTTCTTGCTAAGGTCAAAGTTCTACCACTAAAGTAAAGTTATTTTAGCGTAAAGTCAACGTAGCAACCAGCTTTCCCGCCATAAGACAACTTCATTGTCCGGTTCGCCCCTCCTGGACATTCTTCTCTTGCCACTCGCCACCGGCTTCGCTGGCTTAACGCCTATTTTTCCGGCCATGCGTAGGACGCTTCGCTCCCGAAAAAATAGGCTACCAGCTCGCGGTACCCGGCTCGGGTCGCGTTCAGAATATCCGGGATGGGCTGACAGACCTGGTTATTGCTTAACCTCCTCCGTCACTTTCTTTTCTCCGAAACCCAAGCGAGCGGATTGGCTTGGTGGTTTTTGTATAATCGGTTCGCAAAAACCCAATCCCGCGCGAGCGACAAGTGGAGGCTGCCGCAGGAGCAGCCGGAACGGGTTGAAGGAAAAGAAAGTGGCGGAGGGATGTGGGACTCTCGGAGACAACTCGGGCAATTGGAATATAAAAAAAGAGCACCGGTTAAGCGCTCTTCATTTTTAAAATAAGTTCTTTTAAGCGGAAGGCTATAAGATGAGTAATCACCACGTGAAAAGACTCCACTAGTGGCGTGCCAAGGCTTGGTTCCGTAACCGGCACCACTACCGCGACATCAACCATTTTTGCCATAGGACCGCCGTCAAATCCGGAAAAGCCAATCGTAACACCGACGCGGTTTTTAATGTATTGCAAACCCTTCAAAAGATTCTGCGACCAATTGCCGCCGAAGTCCGATCCGCTGCCGCCGTGGACGCTAATGCCAATGCCAACGCCGCCGGGTTCATAAAAAGTGTCCAGCCAGGCAGTGAAAAAATCTTCTTTGGGCCGGTCATTCACAATTGCGCTGATTAGCGGAATGTTATCCCAAGGAGTTAGAGCTTTCATACCTCGGTTGCCGGGCACGTCGTTGATAGTCTTAGCCAGATCGGCGGCAAAATGACTTGCCGTAGAAGCCGACCCGCCATTCCCTAAAATATAAACTCCCCGCCCCATTCTCCAGGCTTCAAAAAGAACATCAACGATCTTTTCAATTTGATTTTCCTGTTTTTCCAGGGCGTCTATAACTTCTCTGGAATTTTTAAAGTACTGTTGGATGTATTCTTTCGTGTCCATTCTTTCTTACTCCTCAACTTAACCATTTCCAACGCAGAGCCATCTTATCAACAACATTGCCGCAAGGTCAACAGTTCGACAAGCTCACCGCAAGCGTTAAAAAGAGGCCCTTTAAGGACCTCTGTGAAGTTATATTGAAAGATCGACGACTCGAGCGCCACGATAATCAATGTCAAAAGGAATGTCCCGGTAACCCGCTTCCCGCATTGCCGAGATTGTCGCGGATTTTACGTCTTTATTGCCGCAGTAGAAAAGGAAGTATCCTCCACCTCCGGCGCCAACCATCTTGCCGCCCAGGCATCCGTTTCTCATCGCCAAATCATAAATCAGATCGAATTCCAGAGAGCTAACCTTGCCCGAAGTTTCTTTCTTTAGCTTCCAGTGCTCATTCATTAATCTGCCGAACTCGTCCAATTTACCGCCCACGAACGCGACCAGTATTTTCTCTCCGATATCTTTCATCGCGTGCTTGGCCTTAAAAGCTTTTTCACTGTTCTGATCTTCCAAAACACCCTTACTTTCACGATTGATGCCGGTATAAACCAGCAAAGAATTCTTGACGAAACAATCGGCGGTAGCTTTGCTAATCGTTGGCCTAATCAAGAGAACATCGTCGTCGGTGTCAATATCCATCGCGGTAAATCCGCCGAGCGCCGCGAGATATGGATCCTGCCTTCCGTCCGGTAAGCCCAAATTTTGGGTAATTTGAAATGCCTCTTCCGCCAACGCGCGCGGATCTTTCGTTATTTCCTTAAATCGCCAGAGAGCATTCAACAGACCCACGGCGCACGTCCCGGAAGAACCAAGGCCGGTGCCCATCGGCGTGTCGGATTTGAAATAAATACTGATGGAATTTTCGATACCAACCATTTTCAACGCCTCTCGGGCGATTGCGTGCTGTAATTCTTCCGGAGAAGTCACTGATTCAAATTTCAAATACTGCAAATCAATTCGGTCATAAATAATGGGCCGCCTGATAAAAATATCCATATACATATTGATGGATACGCCGAAAACAAAACCGCCGTATTGACGAGAATAGGAAGGCAAATCAGTCGACCCGCCTCCGAGCGAAATTCGGAAAGGCGTACGGGAAATCAACATTCGTTACTCCTAGTAAATGAACTAGGAATAGTGTAAATCCGCGACGATATTAATGCAAATCTATTCTCCTTTCCGCAATATCCAAATTTGGTTGTAACCCCAAATCTTTTCAAAATAATTTCGTAATTTTGGCCAATGAACGCTCAAAGATAAAATCCGCTTCCTGATAAAACCCCGCAAACCCGAAAGACTGCGCGGATCAATCAGATATTCCATGTTCACTTTCTTAAAATATTTGGAAACGGCGTTTTGAAAAACACCCGGAGTAAAAACCGAGATGTGATTTTTTCCGGGATAATAACGGGCAAAATCTCCATGCCTTAAAAAGAAATTGATGCTGGCGCGCGATAACAAGTGCGGAACGCTCAAAATAAATAAGCCTCCGGGTTTCAAAATCCGAAAAGTTTCTCGAATACAAAAATAGGGATTTTCCAGATGCGGCAAAACGCACCAGGCAGTAGCCATATCGAAAGAATTATCCGGCCAAGGTATGGAATTGTAACTTAAATCAGCTAATTTAAATTCTTTGACGTATTTTTTGTTTTCCTCGGCCAAATAGTCGTCTATATCCAGGCCGGAAATATTACGAAAGCCCAATTCTTGAAGTTGTTTGGCAAAAACGCCTCCGGCTACGCCATAATCGACAACTTTTGTCTGCGACCTGTCTTTGAAAAATTTGTCGTGATATTTAGCAACGATATGCGCGGCAAAAAGATTCTGTAAATTTCTGCCGACGTAATCACCCATCTCATTTTTGAGCTTTTCTCGATTGTTCTTAATTTCCTGACCGGTAAAATATTCCATACGAAGTAGTAGTGTAACTTGCCTTATTATATATTATCGCAATACTATTATTAAGCTAATCAAACAACATGCTCTCTACGGATCAACGCTTTATTAACGCTCTACTTTGTCCGAATTGCAAATCAGCCAACTTGCGCTCGCAAACAGAAAGTTTGGTTTGCGGGCAATGCCAGTCCGTATTTCCAATTAAAGACGGGGTTCCTTATTTAATTCATCAGGAATTGCTCAAGCAATATAAGCAATACAAAAAAGAAGTTGAATCGCCGGTCAACAAACTAAAAACGCTTATTAAAAAAATGCCGTGGCTTTTTCAATTTCTTACTTACGCCATCGGCAGCATCTCTTATTTCGGTTGGTCGCCCAAAAAAGCGCTTAAAAAGATTTACAGAGAAGAGGATCTGAAAAATAAAGTTATTATCAATATCGGATCGGGAATTAAAATAATTCATCCGGAAGTGATTAATCTGGATATTTTCCCATTCAAAGATGTTACCCTGGTCACTGACGCAACGAAACTTCCGATCAAAGATAATTCGGTGGACATGATTATTACCGAATCCACCCTGGAGCATATACCAGACGTGGAACTGGCCATCCAAGAAATTTGTCGTGTGGTAAAACCCGGCGGATTTGTTTACATCAGCATCCCGTTTCTGATGCCTTTCCACGCTTCCCCGAATGATTATTTCCGGCTAACTAACGAAGGGATAAAGCACAAATTCGCGATTTTTGAACCGCAACGCGCCGGCATGAATGGCGGACCGGCTTCGGCATTGGTCACGTTGCTTATGCACTTCTTCGCGCTGCCTTTTTCGATTATTTCAACAAGCTTATATAATTTCGTAACCTATGCGGTAATGGTGGTTCTCTCTCCTTTAAGAGTTTTGGATTTGTTTTTTTATCTTTTCCCCCGTTCCATGGACGCGGCGGCGATGACTTATTTCATCGGGAAGAAAAAAGGATAGAATTATTTCTTAATCTTGTAGATTTCCACCTCTTGGTTCTTTAATACCAACTCTAAATTCGAATCCTTGCTTAAATCAATTTGAGTGATTTGTTTTTCCCACGGACCGTAATAAACGTAGTCGGCTTCAATGTTTTTCCAATCGGCCGTCACTTTGGGATAACGGGCCAATAATTCATCGGCTTTGTCTTTGCTGACAAAACGGTAAGTTGTTACGCTCTGCGGCAACCCCCGATCGTAATAATAATTTGCATAGTATCCAAAATAGAGATGCGGAATAACCTCCGTTACGTTCAAATAATCGTTAATATTATGCGTGGGGCAATCGGTGCGCGCTTCCGGCGAACAAAAGTCTTTACTGTAATCAAGCTCTAAAACATGTTTCAAAAATTCCTGCTTTACGTTAAATAACCTGTAGGTAGTCAAAAATCTTTCTTCAAGCACTTTGATGGAAGCGGAATTATTAAAGCCAGTCGCGAAATACGGCCGGGCGGAAGTTTGGGTGTATAAATACATTGAATTCACAAAAGACGGAGAAATAATTTTCGGCTCGTTCGGCAAATTTTTATTTATCCAATCCCACGACTCAACGATGCTCGGATTAAAATTTCGTGACTCAAAACTATTTTCAGAAATAAATTCTTGCGGAGGATTTATAAACACCAAAGCATTAACTACTTTTTTAGCCACCAAAAGCGAGGAGCCGATGACTAGGCAAGCCAAAACAATTTTGGGATTTACTTTTTTAAGCAATTCAAACATAGCGTGGAATACAATAACCGTCACAAAAGCGCCGATTGTTCTAAACCAATGGTCGGCGGCCGGAACAAAGCCGGTTACTACCTGGACGTTCCAGGCAATAAACATCGCGGCGGTAAAAATCCAATATAAAACCGCGGTATTTTTTTGGTCGCGCTTATAAAAAACAAAGTAAATAATAATCGCCAAAAGCGCGTAAAAGGCATAGTCAAATACCGCCGGCTCGCCGGCAATAAACAGAGGGGTGTGGCTTTTAGTAATGCCAATCCGCAGGGTTAATTCTTCCGCCGTTGGAGAATTCTTAAAGTTAAAATAATTTATCCAATAAGGGGTTGTAACAATGGCCAAAACGGCAAATAAAACCAAAACGGACTTAAATAAATTTTTATTGCTTTTAATCTTGAGAAGGCTGTAGATACCAATCAATCCCGCGACAATCACCAGAAATACCCAGTAGTGAAAATAAACGTAAAACATCAGTCCGATTAAAGAACCAGCCACCGCTCCTGTTTTCCAATTTGGCTTTTTCCAAAACAATAACAAAGCGGCAATCGCCGGCAGAAAAACAAGATAGGTCAGTAAGGGGTCTTCGGTGCGTCCAAGCGGTAACTTCGCAAGAGGCGTTCGTACCAAAGGAATAAAATAATTGCCGATATTGTTGAAAAAAAGCGAAATGCTTTTAAAAGCTACCGGAACGGCCCGGAAAACCGGGGTCATCACGCCGAGAAGCGCGAAGAAAACCGCGTAAATTCTATTTCCGGTTATAACTTTTCCCAGCCAATGAAAAAGCAGAAAAATAATAGAAGATAAAATAAAAGTGGCAAAAAGATAAGAAACATTGATGTTGCCGCCAAACAGAGCTATGAATCCCGCCATCAATGCCGGCATAATTTGAATCGGTCCAAACGGAGTTGGCGCGTTGGCATCATCCATAAATAAATCGCCGGGAGGAAAATGACCATCGTAAATTTCCCGGAATCGGGAAACTGTTCCTTGCGCTTCGTCGCCATGATGCGACAATTGGATCGCCACGTAAGACTTGCCGAGACTGTGTAACTTATTCCAAATAAGAAGCTCGGGCGCCACATAAAGCACACCCACTACCAATGAAAGGCCCGCCAAGAGCCAGACAAATTTATTTTTTAATACGTCCGGCATAATACTCTATTGTGCGCTTCAAACCGGTTTCTAGATCCACTTCTGGTTTCCAGCCTAATTCTTTTTTTATTTTGCTTATATCGCCAACGGTGACGGTAGGATCGCCTTTTCTTTCTCCCATCTGCTTAATTTCCAACTTATGACCTATGACTTTTTCCAAAACTTTCGCCAGATCATACATCCAAATACCGTTGCCGGAACCGACGTTATAAACTCGGAATCCGTCACACTTGCCGGCTGCCATTAAATTGGCCCGCGCCACGTCTTCAACGAAAATATAGTCCTTTTTTTGCTTACCCTCCCAATACATCGGCAGAGACTTGCCCTCAACGGCATTAGCCACCCAGGTAGGAACAGCGCGTGTTCGCGGTATTTGCTCATCTCCTGGTCCATAAACGTTAAAATAGCGCAGAGAAACGCTCTTAATACCGAAGGAGTGATAGTAGGCGCTTAGGACGTGCTCAAAGGCAATTTTGGATCCGCCGTAAGGATTAATC
>CAYHZT010000017.1:0-9191 GCA_964361325.1 uncultured Candidatus Saccharibacteria bacterium | reverse complement strand
CACTCTTTCCCTACACGACGCTCTTCCGATCTTCCGGAATTGGCGCCGGAAACTTTAACCGTTATCAATTCACCGCTTTCCTTTAAGTCTTTAATTTCCTGCCACGCCTTTTGTTTGCCAACCTCGCGCAGGGAAAGCTCCACGTAACCCTCGTCATTTTCCTGATCAACAACCTTGGCGGTAGCAACATCGCCAACTTTAAGATTTTTTAAAACATCCTGGGCGTTCATCAATTCTAAACCATAGACAATGCCGGTACCCGAAGGGCCCAGATCAAAATAAACCGCCTTGGCTGTTTTTTTTATTATTTTGCCCTCTATCAAATCTCCGTTCTTGAAAACACTGATCAGGCCCGTTTCGTTTTTGAGAAGCAGACCAAGTGCTGACAAAGTTTTACTAGGTAAAATCATTGGAAGGAATTATAGCAAGCGGCTCCGAAAATGTCTAATTTCTAATTAATGACCACCGATAAAATTTTCAATTATCAATTCTCAATTTACAATGAATTTTCAATGATACAATGTTACAAACCGTTTGAAAATTGATTATCCGAGATTGCTTGGAAAATTCAAGAAAATGGTATAAAATATATATTATTGTATGGTCATCAACTATTGCGGCGATAACTGTTTTAAGATACAAAGCGGCAAAATAAGCATAGTCACCGATCCCCTTCCGCGCTTCAAAGGAGACGTTGTTTTGTTCGTACGGGCGCCGGAAGAATCAGAAAAAAACCAATGGCCGCCGGAAGCGAATCAAATTTTCGGACCGGGCGAATACGAAATTCAAGGAGTGGAAGTTGACGGATGGCCGGCCAAAAACGGCACAACCAGCTACATAGCGAAGATGGAAGAAATGCGTCTTGGTTTTTTGGGCGAAACGGGAGACTCCTTGGAACCGGGAGTGTTGGAAAAAATCGGCAACGCGGACATTTTATTTGTTTCCGCCAAAACTAATGCCAAAATCATAAAACAAATACAACCAAAAATTGTCATACCGTCCTACAAAAAACCCGAGCAACTCAAAGAGTTTCTCAAAGAAATCGAGCAGAAACCGGAAACCCAGGAAAAATTGGTAATTAAGAAAAAAGAACTCACGCCCGGAACCAAGGTGGTGGTGCTAAAGGCGTAAAAATCTGTTCCGGAGGTTATGCTTAAAATGATTAAAACTTTTATAAATAAAATTCGGACTTCCGATGAAAAATCAAAAAGATTTTGGGTCTTTATTTTCAGCGGTTTTACAATGGCAATCGTTGCCGCTCTTTGGGCATTTTATTTGGATATGTCGATTGTCAGACTCAATCCGTCCGGCGAAACCCAACTCGCGGCCGCCGAAGGATCGGGGTTTTTCGCAAACTTGTCGTCCAGTTTTAAAAATCTTATTGATAAAATAAGCACTCCGCTTGCCCGAAAGAAAACCATTATTATAGAGAATAATCAGAAGGACTTCCTGCCTAAAGATTTGCAGCCGCTTCCAATAATGAAACTTCCATAATGACTAAGAAAGAAAAAAATAACGAAGAAATAAAACCGGTCGCAACCGGCCGCGTGGAAAAAAGGGAGATCTCCACCGAATTGCAGGAGTCGTATTTGGATTACGCGATGTCGGTCATCATCAGCCGCGCCTTGCCGGATGTCCGCGACGGTTTGAAGCCCGTACACCGAAGAATTTTATGGACAATGCGGGAAGCGGGTTTGACGCATGGAGCAAAATTCCGCAAATCGGCAACGGTCGTCGGCGATGTTCTCGGTAAATATCATCCGCACGGCGACGTGGCGGTCTACGAGGCAATGGTCCGCATGACTCAAGAATTTTCTTTGCGCTATCCGCTAGTGGAAGGCCAGGGAAACTTCGGAAGTATTGATGGAGATTCCGCCGCCGCCTACCGCTACACCGAGGCGCGGCTTGCCAAAATTTCCGATGAAATGCTCGCCGATATAGAAAAGGAAACTGTGGATTGGCAGCCGAATTATGACGGCACCCGCGAGGAACCGAAGGTCCTGCCCGCCAAGCTGCCGAATCTTCTACTCAACGGCAGTGTCGGCATCGCAGTCGGAATGGCCACCAACATTCCGCCGCATAATCTCGGTGAAGTGGCGGACGCTATCGCTCATCTGGCCGACAATCCAAAAGCAACAACGCACGAATTAATGGAGTTTGTTCAAGGGCCTGATTTTCCGACTGGCGGCATAATTTACGACAGAAAGGCAATTATAGAGGCGTATACTTCCGGACGCGGCGCGATTACCGCGCGCGGACTGGCGGAAATAAAAGAGGGCAAACACGCTTCCGGACGCGATGAATTTATTATTGAGATTAACGAAATTCCTTATCAGGTGAATAAGTCGGAATTGATAATTAAAATTGCCGAGCTGATCACCGAGAAGAAAATTGAAGGCATCCGCGACGTGCGCGATGAATCCGACAAAGACGGCATCAGCATTATTATCGAGCTAAAACCAAACGTGCCGCCGCAAAAAATTCTGAATCAGCTTTACGAATTCACCGATCTCCAAAAAGACTTCCATCTTAATATGTTGGCGCTTGCCGGCGGCGTCCAGCCGGAAGTGATGTCATTAAGAGATGTTCTGGTCGCTTACCTCGCTCATCGCAACGAAGTAGTGCGCCGCCGCACCCAGTTTGATCTGACGAAAGCCGAGGACAGAGCGCACATCCTCACCGGCCTTGCTAAGGCGCTTTCTATTATAGACAAGATTATTTCCACAATTAAAAAATCAGCCGACCGCGAGGATGCCAAGAAAAACCTCATTAAGAATTTTAAATTCTCCGATCGCCAAGCCGACGCGATTTTAGAAATGAAACTCCAGGCGCTGGCCAATCTTGAACGCAAAAAAATCGAAGACGAACTCGCCGAAAAGAAAAAATTGATTGCCGAACTGACCGCGCTTCTCAAAAGTCCGGCTAAAATTCTGAAAGTCGTCAAAGACGAACTAGTGGACGTTAAAAATCGCTTCAACAATCCGAGGCGCACAAAAGTAGTCGTGGGCGGCCTTAAAGAATTCAAAGAAGAAGATTTGATTCCGCAAGAGGAAACAATAATTACTTTGTCGCAAGCCGGCTACATTAAGCGCCTGCCTCCGGCTTCTTTCAAAACCCAGGGACGGGGCGGCAAGGGATTAATCGGTTCCGACGTCAACGAAGACGATTTCTTGATTCATTTCACGGCGGCCAATACTCACGACAACGTTCTGTTCTTTACCGACCGCGGCCGCGTTTTCCAAACAAAGGTTTATGAAATTCCGGTCGGCACCCGGACATCCAAAGGAAAACCGATTCATAATTTCCTGGAAATCCCGACTGAAGAAAAAATCAGCGCGATGATTACATACGCGAAAACCAGCGACGGCAACCTGGTAATGGTCACGAAAAACGGCCTCGTTAAAAAAACTTCGCTTAAAGGCTTTGACAACGTCCGACGCACCGGCATTATCGCCATTGGACTAAAAAAAGCCGACCAACTTAACTGGGTTCGTCTTTCCCCCGGAGGCGACGACGTAATCATTACCACCTCTCTGGGTCAGTCCATCCGTTTCCAGGAAGCCAAAGTCCGCACTATGGGCCGCACCGCCTCCGGAGTGCGCGCGATTAAATTAAAAGGTAATGACCAGGTTGCCTCCATGGACTTAATTCCGAAAGGAGCGAAGGATTCCCGCCTACTCGTTGTGATGTCAAACGGCTATGGCAAACAAACACCGCTTTCTCAATACAAAACACAGGGACGCGGCGGTTCCGGCATCAAAACCGCGGCGATCACCTCCAAAACCGGCCAGCTTGTGGCAGCAGCCGTATTGGACGCCGAAGAAGAAGTACTCGCTCTCTCCACTAAGGGACAGATTATCCGCACCCAACTGGCGACCATCCGCAAAGCAAGCCGCGCTACCCAGGGCGTACGCATTATGACACTTGCTCCAGGCGACAAAGTTGCCGGGATTGTTATACTGTAGGAGTATGGCCTTGGCCCGTAACCAAATTATTCTCATTAGTCTTGGCGTTTTAGTTACAATCGGACTGGCGCTTTTGATTGTCTTCGGACTTCAACGGCCGCAATCCGAACTTTCCGGAAATTTAGTTTTTTGGGGAGTTTTTGACAACCCCAGTGTTATTGATAACGCCATACAAAGCTACAAAAAAATACGGCCAAAAGTTACGGTAACTTATCGCCAAATTAACGCCGACAATTACGAAAATGATTTAATCAATGCCCTGGCCGGCGAAAACCCGCCCGATGTTTTGATGTTTCATAATACCTGGCTGCCCAAGCACTTCAACAAAGTGGCTCCGTTTTCCGAAAATCAGCTCGCGCTTAAGGATTTTAAACTCATGTTTCCGACCGTTGTCGAGCAGGATTTCGCCCCCGATGGAACAATCTACGCCCTGCCTCTATATATAGACACGCTCGCTTTCTTTTATAATCAGGATGTTTTTGACAATAAAGGCATCGCGCTTCCGCCAAAAAATTGGACCGAGTTTGAAAATTTAGTGCCGAAACTGCGCGAACTGGATAAAACCGGCCGCATTACAAAAGCGGCGGCGGCCATCGGCGGCTCCGATAAAAGCGTCAACCGCGGCACCGATTTACTGAATCTGTTAATGCTCCAAACCGGCGCCAAAATGACGCGCGATGATTTCTCCGCGGCATCTTTTAATTCCGACGAGGGTCTCAACGCGACGCTTTTTTACACCAAGTTTGCCAACGCCGCCAGCCCGCTCTACACCTGGAACGATTCTCTGCCGTATTCGCTGGACAGCTTTGCCTCCGGCGAAACGGCAATGATGTTTAATTATTCTTACCAGCTTGGTTTCCTAAAAGAAAAAAATCCTTTTTTGAAATTCGGCGTGGCGCCGATGCTCCAGCCGGAAAATGCCGGCCAAACAGTTAATTACGCCAACTATTGGGGCTTGGCGGCGTCCGCCAAGAGTCTCAATAAAGAGGCCGCTCAAGATTTTATTTTGTTTATGACTACCAATCCTTCAATTTCGCAAAAATATCTTAAACTCACCGGCAAACCGCCGGCGCTAAGAAGTTTGATCAACGGATATCTGACCGATCCCGAATTGGGAGTATTCGCCCGCCAGGCGCTCACTGCCCGTTCGTGGCCTCAAGCCGATAGCGCCATGATAGAAACAATTTTCTCGCAAATGATAGAATCAATTATAACGGGCAAATTATCCACGACCAACGCGCTGGGCGAGGCCGAAGATAAAGTCACCCAGATTATGAAAAGTAGAATACGTTAATATGAAGAAAATTTTACTAGCCACATTTTACTTCCTATTTTCTGCCAACTCGGCGCTTGCCCAAGGCGGTCCGTTTATCAACTGCGACGCGTCCAAACCGCCGGGAGCGGGCGGTTGCGGCATTCCCGAATTCGTCGCGTTCGTTAAAAACATAATCAATTACCTGTTTGTCATAGCCATTCCTTTGGCGGTAATATTTATAGTTTGGGGTGGATTTGTTATAATGACGGCAGGCGGTTCGGAAGAAAAGGTGAAGAAAGGCAAAGGCGTTATCACCGCTTCCGTAATCGGTCTGGCTATTTTGTTCGGCTCTTGGCTGATAGTAACCGTCATCACGACATTCCTAAAAACTGGAGTATAAAATGAAAAAAATACTTTTAATCGTGTATGGGTTTTTAGCAAGTACTGCTTTGGCTTTTGGGCAATCAAGAAGCGGCGGCGAAACCGGCAATTGCACAAACCCAAACGATCCCAATTGTCTGCCTAATCCCCTGACATACACAAGCTTTACCGACCTGTTGGACGGCATAGCGAAATTTTTGCTTTTACTCGCGGTGCCGGTAGCGACCATTATTATTATTTATGGCGCGTTTTTAATACTAACTTCCGCCGGAAGCGCGGATAAGGTTGAGCAGGGCAAAAAAGCGATTTTATACGCGGCCATCGGCTTGGGTATTATGCTTTTGTTCCGGGTTATTATGGCGTTAATTGCCAGTCTTCTTGGCGCTAACGTGAAAGTTTGATATATTAAATAAGTAATTAAAAGGTCGTTTGTATTGATTTATAAAATGAATATTTTAAAACAAATTGCGATTATCGGATTGACGGCTTTGCCGTTTATGGCCGGAGCGCAAGAAGTACAGCCAATTCCAGCAAGCACAAATCCGCTTCAGCAGATCTTCGGTATTCTGGATCGCCTGACCAACTGGCTTTTAACAGCGCTTTTGGTCTTAGCCGGTCTTTTTATCGTCTTTGCCGCTTACGAATATTTGACTGCCGCCGGAAACGAAGAAAAAGTTAAATCGGCAAAAAATATCATTATTTATGCCGTCGTTGCCATTGGCATTGGATTATTGGCCAAGGTAATAGTAGCTTTAGCGAGGTCTTTAATTACCGGATAGCCATTAGCTGTTTTTCTTCTTCAACGAGGAAAATAAAAAAACCCCATGAGATTGCCTCATGGGGTTTTGAGTTTTAGTAGTTTTCTACTTTAACTCGTAGGTGATTTTTGCTTCACCCGGAGCGCCACGGATGCGGAAGGTGTTGTTCGGAATGGAGCCGAGCCATTTGGTTTCCTTGTCGGAAACCTTGACCTGACGACCATCCCAGAAACAGTACTCTAGCCAACCGGGAGCGTCCACTTGAAATCTGACGTTCGGCGGAAGCTTGATCCAATCCGACCACTTTTTGCAGTCAAGCTTTACCACGATGGTCTGCTCGTTGCCGCTGGTCGTGGTGGCTGGCGCCGAATTGCTCGGCGCGGCGGAGGTGGTGGCAACAGTGCTATTGCCACTAAAGAAAGAGAAGGGCCAGAAAATGCCTATCGCAATTAAAAGCAAGGCCAGGATGATCCCAAGTATGGCTCTCTTATTAGAGATACCAAACGGTGCATCGCCGGCTTCATGAAACATCATTAAATCCTCCTCTTGCAGGTTTTGCAGAAACGCTTGGAAATCCTCTTCGCCTTTTGGGGCTTACGAGGTGACGCCTTCTTGGGACTCTTTCTCGGCCTGCGCTTATTCGCCCTCTTCTTCGCTTTCTGCTTTTGCGATGTCTTGCAAACTTTGCGCTTGCGAAAACAATGCTTCGCCGCAGAAACGGGAACCGGAACTGCCGGCAACGATGGCGCTGGCGCGATGGGAGTCAGTGGCGACGGAGCCACAACAACGGCCGCCGTTGCGGCGGGCGGAACCGGAGATGCCTGAGGCGGGTTAGGCCTGAAAAGCCCAATGAGCTTGTCGAGATTTATTCCCTCGACGGAAAAGATCTTCTTTTCCGCCTGGTCTAAGACCACCTCAGCAGCATTGATTGCCGCTTGAGAATCAAGACCTAGTGCCTTGAAACGCTTGGCCACGTCCTCGATCTTTTCCACTTCCAACTCGTCCGCTTTGAGCTTCTCCGCAGTCTGCTTCTTGAGCTCCAACGACTTCTTGGTCGCCGGACTGAAATCGACATCAGAAAGTTCAAAACTGAGGATGTCAATTCCATACTTCCTCTCAACATCTGACGTGTTTTCTCTCATGTATTGCTCTTTCCGAAGATGATCACGGGCATCGTTGCCATTTTCGACGTCTTCATAGAACTTGACCCTTTCCGACGGCGGAAGCCTATGCGTGAAATGGAATGGCTCCTGCATACGAAGCGTGCAATTGATCAAGATCTGAATCGCTTCGCGGGATTTAATAAACGCATCGCCCGGTTTGGTGCCGGCAATAACGCCAAGCTCAGACTTGATAGTTGCAACTAAGCCTTCAGTGATGGTTTTTTCTCCCATCTCTACAAACGTACCGCAAAGCAACGCCCTGTCCGGCTTCCACTGCACCGCCCCGCTGATGATGATCTCGAGATTGTCCTCGCTGAAAAAAGATTCGGCGACAGGCGTGGTCTCGATTTCGTAGCGGAACAACTTAGCCGTATCAATGAAAGGCAAAACGAAATGCACTCCCTCGTTCAATACCCGCCCAATCCGCCGCTGGAAGCGAAGAACTAGGGCGTAATGAACCGTGGGAACGATGACAGTTGCACGAATCGCTAAAATCACAACCAAAACAGCCAATCCGATCCAAATACACAGCATAACTCCTCCTATTTTTGTTATTTTCAATGTCCAAACACTGTTGAAATTTTAGCATATTATAGTTAATATGTCAAGTGAAATAAAAAAGTCCCCTATTAGGGACTAGAACTCTTTAAACACTATTGCTTTCTTGGAGGTCATTATTGTATATGTTTCGGCTATTGTCTTTGCTGCCTCCAAAAAGTTCGGCTGATGAACGCGAATATCAATATCTACCCAATCATCATCAAGTTTTAGCCACGGCAATGAACGATTGCGATGGTCAATGTAATAAATGCCATTGACAGCGAAGACAAGAGCTCTCTTGTAAAGAAAGCCACGCTTGTAAAAGAACCGCAAGGATCCTATGTCACGAACGGGAGTCTCTCGATAATTTTCCGTTTCAACTATGACGCCTGCCCCGTACTTGTGAACGAGTTCTATAAACTTCGTTCTCCGAGAAACATTGGTCTCCGCCCAGCCCGTCTCCGGATTAATTTTGAATCCAGGTCTTGGTTGACTTGCTTCGTTAATGAAATACTGAAGATTTCTTATCGAGTCGGAAAAATTATTTCCATAAGCCTCGTTAGCATACAAAATAATTATAAATTGGTCGTCTTCAAGGAAAACTTCCGTTAAATCAAGACGAAAGCGCGATGAATCAAAACGATTAAGATCTCGCAACAAAGCATTGATCGCGGTAATCGCATCAACGGGATTATCAATGCAAATATTAGTGATTCCTGCTCCCCTTATAGCTTTTAAGATTTCTTCTTTGTGATACTTGAGCTTGAGACGCGTCGTTACGTCCACTGCAGATCTCCCTTCTAAGGATTCCTTAATTGCCAAAAAACTGCTTTAACTATAATATATTCCCCTTAAAATGTCAATACCCCCGCAACGCAAGAGGACCAACTAAGAAACCGTGAAACGATTTAAGACCTAGTTAATCCAATTGATTGCGGGGGTATGTAATCCCCGTTTTTGAGTTGTTAATTTGCAAGCTTATTGTTGATGGCTTTGGCCAGAAATTCTGCGACCGAGCCTTCTAACTTAATTTCTTTTATGTCCTTACTGGCCTTGCCGAATTGAATCTGAAGAACATTCAGAGCAGTCGCGTAATCCAGCGGCACTCCTTGAGCTTTGGCATCTTCCA
>CAYHZT010000016.1:0-9784 GCA_964361325.1 uncultured Candidatus Saccharibacteria bacterium | reverse complement strand
GATTTTCGATCACGAGCTTTTTTACCCGATGCTTCAGGCCTACGATTCCGTTGAAGTTAAGGCCGATCTGGAGATTGGCGGAACCGATCAAAAATTCAATCTTTTAATGGGTAGAAGGGTGCAGCGGCATTTTGGCATTGCGGAGCAGGATGTCCTAACCGTTCCTTTACTGGAAGGTACGGATGGAATACACAAAATGTCTAAATCCAAAGGCAATTTTATAGCGCTCGATGAGGACCCCTCTTCAATGTTTAGTAAGATTATGAGTATTCCGGATAGTTTGATTAATAAATACTACACTCTTCTAACGGATTATAATCGTTCCAATTCCGATCCGCGTGAGGCGAAACTGGAGCTGGGGAAAATTATCGTGGCTTTGTATCACGACAAGAAAGCCGCGGAAAAGGCGTGTGAAGAATTTATACGAGTGGTTTCGGAAGGGGGCCGGCCCAGTGAAATTCCGCGCCATAAGGCTGCGGAGACCGCCTATCGATTGATTGACCTACTTGTCGAGATAAACTTAGCAACCAGTAAAAGCGAGGCTCGTAGACTTATTGAGCAGGGCGGTGTTAAGATAAACGATATTAAAAAGAGCGACCCGAACGAACTAATTGAAACTAGGAAAGAAATTTTGGTTCAGGTCGGAAAACGAAACTTTATAAAGGTTTATTAAAATGTCGGAATCATTCCCAGAACAACCGAATGAATTTGAAAAAGCCGAATTTCGGCCGGAACTGGAACCGGATCCTTTCAAGAGGGAAATTTTGGAATACGTCGGCAAAACAATTCACGAAGAAGATAAGCTAAAAGGGCATTACGAGCAGCTTGTTAAGCAAGGAAAAGTTTATGATCCGGAAGAGGTGAAGGCGCAGCAAGTCGGTAAGAAATTACAATCTTTGAATGAAAAGATGGAAGAATTGGAAAGTACCTTGGACGGCCACGGGAAAGTTTTAAAAATTTGGCCGATGGTTATGAAGTCGGTAATTGACTGGAATCCGGAAAAAGACCTGGAGCCGTTAAAAATTGAGGCACTGGATATTACCGTAACAAAATTTCTTGACAATATTATTGCTAAAGATCCAAGTGTCGGCCTTGCTTTTGGCGGTACGCTGCTTGATTTTTGCTCCGACTCGATTGGCAGCCTAACGAAAGAAAACAAAACCGAAGTGATAAAAAAAATGTATATCGCGCAAAAAGCCAACACTATTTTAAAAGAAACCGAATTATTCTCCGATCCTAAATCTTTTGAGGAAAATATCTTAGGACGAGAGAGTAATTACCCTTTTTACGTTCGTGAACTTCAAGAGGTATACATGAATTTTCACAATTATTTTTCAAATAAAGTTTCCGAGCTTGATAATCAGGGTAAAAACGCGCAATAATCAGTAGGAGCGATGAATAAATATACGACTACCACCACCGCTGATTTTGACCGGGCTTAAGCTGGGGTTATCGTTTGTTCTGGGAAAAGCAACAATGAAACCGACCTCAGCTGGCCGGATTTTTAAATTAAAATGGCACAAATTACAAAAATAATGAAGTTCGGCGGTTCGTCGGTCGGTTCGGCCGAGCGGATTAAGGACGTTTGCAAAATCGTTGCCGGAGCGGCTAAAAAGGACGGAGTAGCCGTTGTTGTTTCGGCTATGGGGGGAGTTACCGATAAATTATTGGCATTAGATTTTGATTTTGTTAAAGAAAAGCACTTAACGGCAGCCAAGGCGCTACAAGTGCCGGCGCCGATGGAATTATTGAACGAATTGGAAAATACCGTCAAGGGAATAAAAATGGTCGGCGATGCTTCGCCGATGGCGTTGGATCTCGTGGCGAGTTTCGGCGAACGGCTTTCTGCGAATTTGGTGGCCGGCTATCTTGGTAAAAAAATTCCGGCTTTTGCGGCAGATGCCAGAGAGTTGATAAAAACGGACGACAATTTCCAAAATGCCGCCGTAGATTTTATTAAAACAAATTTTAAAATAAGGCGTTATTTCAAAAAAGTCCGCGGCACACCGATAATTACCGGATTTATCGGCTCAACCGATCCGCCAGCCGGCGGAGGCAGAACTACTACGCTCGGACGGGGCGGTTCCGATTATAGCGCGGCGATTTTCGGCGCGGCGCTGGGCGCGAAGGTTATTGAAATTTGGACCGATGTGGATGGTGTGATGTCTGCCGATCCGAAAATCGTTCCAGTAGCGGCTGTTTTATCGCAGATTAGTTACGAAGAGGCGTTTGAGATGGCTTATTTCGGCGCCAAAGTGATCCACCCGGCGACTATGCTGCCAGCAATCAAGAAAAAAATCCCGATTTTAATAAAAAATACTTTTTATCCTACGCATCCCGGTACGCTAATTGCCAGTGAATCGGGTAATGATATTCGGACTGTCAAAAATATTTCTTCAATTGATGGAATAGGCCTTATAGACGTTGGAGGAACCGATCTCGCCGGTATGCCCGGTACGGCCGAGCGCGTGTTTAAAGTGGTAGCTAAAAACAAAATCAACGTAATTTTAATCGCCCAAGCATCATCGGAGCACACAATTTGTTTCGCGGTAAAAAAATCCGATTCCGCGAAGGCGTCGGCGGCTCTTAAGAATGAATTTGAAACGGAAATTCGCCGCGGAAAAGTTCTTGTGAAAAAATCCGACGGTAAAAGCATTATTGCCGTTGTCGGCGACAATATGCGCGGCGTACCGGGAATAGCCGGCCGGGTTTTTAACGTTCTCGGTCAGAATAAAATCAATATCGCGGCGATTGCCCAAGGAGGTTCCGAGCGCAATATTTCCTGTATCGTAGACGAAAGAGATAAATCAGCGGCTATAGTCGCGCTTCACAGTGAATTTTTCCAAAACGCGAACGGCGCGGCGGTTTTCGTAGCGGGTCTGGGAAATGTCGGCAGCGAACTTCTTAAACAGATTGAAAATTGTAAATTCCTGCCCGCCGGTAGGCATGGAAAAATTGAAAATTTCCCCTTCAGGGTGTGTGGCATTACCGACAGCCAGAAAATGGTTTTTGATGCCGATGGCCTGGATCTTAAAAATTGGCGAAACCTGCTTAGACGAGCCGGGGATAAAGCGGATCCGGAAAAATTTTTGGCCAAGGCTGGCGGAATGGCTAAGAAAAAGATTTTCGTGGATTGCACGGCCAGCGAACGGGTTGCGAAAGAATATCGGCGGATAGTGATGGAGGGATTTCACATCGTTACCCCGAATAAAAAGGCAAATGTTTTGCCTATGAAAAACTATCTAGCGCTCCGAGACGCGCTTAGGCAAAACAATAAACTTTTCTACTATGACGCAAATGTTGGCGCCGGACTTCCCGTAATTCACGCCGTCACCAATCTTATAGCCGCCGGAGATAAGATTAAAAAAATTGAAGGAATCTTTTCGGGTACTCTAAGTTATTTATTTAATAATTTTGACGGTAAGAGAAAGTTTAGCGATTTAGTGGCGGAGGCCAAGACCAAAGGGTATACCGAACCCGATCCTAGAGAAGATTTGAGCGGACAAGACGTCGGCCGAAAATTATTGATTTTGGCGCGCGAGATTGGTTGGAACGCGGAATTCAGCAGCGTTATTTTAGAAAATTTAGTTAAGCCGGACGCTTATTTTACTAATCGTTTACGAAAAGCTAAAGCCAAAAAGAGTGTGCTACGATATGTTGGTACGGTCGCGAATGGCAGGTTATCCGCCGCGCTTAAAGAAATTCCCGTTGATCATCCGCTGGCATCTGTTTCCGGCACGGATAACATAATCGCCATTTACAGCAATTACTATAAAAATCCTTTAATTATTAAAGGAGCGGGCGCCGGAGCCAAAGTCACGGCTGCGGCGGTGTTAAACGGAATTTTCAAAATAATTAATAAATAAATTATGGGAACAGATAAAAAATCTGCTCTAAAAAAGCTAAGGGTTGGAATTTTAGGCGCGACCGGCACTGTTGGCCAAAAATTCATCGTTTTACTGCAGAATCATCCCTGGTTTGAAATTGCGGCGCTGGCGGCATCCAAAGATTCCGCGGGCCAATCATACGAAAAAGCGGTTGCGGGCCGCTGGAAACAAGAAATAGACATTCCCGTTTCGGCGCGAAAAATGATTGTCCAAGAGTGCAGGCCGGATCTCAAATGCGACTTTGTTTTTTCGGGACTGGACGCGAACGTGGCTGGGGAGATCGAAAAAGCTTTCGCGGTGGCCGGTTATGGCGTGATTTCTAACGCCAAAAACTATCGCGCCGAGCCGGATGTGCCGCTGATTGTTCCGGAGGTTAACCCGGATCACGCTACGATTATTCCGTTTCAGCAAAAGCGCCGAAAGTGGAGCGGCTTTATCGTTACTAATCCCAATTGCGTGGTGGTGCCGCTAGTGATGGCATTGAAGCCGGTAATGGAGAAGTGGGGTGTGGGGAAAATTATAGTGACTTCGATGCAGGCAATCTCCGGCGCGGGCTATCCAGGCGTGCCGTCGTTGGATATTTTAGATAATATTATCCCTATGATCGGCGGGGAAGAACCAAAAGTAGAATGGGAACCGCTGAAATTGTTGGGCAGCGTAAAAAAGGACGGATTCAAATTAGCTAACATCAAAATTTCCGCGCAATGCAATCGTGTACCTATAAAAGACGGACACTTTTTAACGGTGGCTTTCAGCGTTAAAAAACCGGCCAAGCTTGGCGAAGTTAAGCGGGCTATCCGGAATTTCAAAGCCGAACCGCAGAAACTAAAACTTCCGAGCGCGCCTCAAAAACCTCTTTTTTATCATAATGATGAGTTCCGGCCGCAGACCAGATTAGATCGGGATCGCGAAGGCGGCATGTCAGTTTCGGTTGGGCGTTTGCGCGAGGACCCGGTGCTTGGATTCAAAATGGTTGTCTTGGGCCACAACACCATCCGTGGCGCCGCTGGCGCGGCAATTTTGAATGCAGAACTTTTGCTGAAAAAAGGATTTTTAAAGCCGCGATGAGAGGCGTCACTCTAATCGGCATGCCGGGGGCGGGGAAGTCGACTATTGGAAAACAATTAGCCAAAAAACTTGGCTATTCTTTTTTAGATCTGGATATTTTAATTAAAGAAAAGGAAGGTCGCAGTCACGCGGTGATTGCGCAAGAAAAAGGAGACGCCGAATTAATGCGGTTGGAGGAGCGGTATACTCTGGGCCTTAATCTGGACAAAACCGTTTTTTCGCCAGGCGGAAGCATTGTTTATTCCGCCGCCGCAATGAAAAAATTGCAATCCGAAACCAAAATTATTTATCTTGAATTGCCGCTATCTGAAATTCGGCGGCGTTTGGGGCAAGGCGCCAAGGATCGGGGGATCATCGGTTTGGCCGAAAAGGGCTTGGATAGTCTTTTCAAAGAGCGCGCGCCGCTTTATACGAAATTCGCGCACCATATTATAAATTGCCACCGAATTACTAATGTTGAGGTAGTGAAACAAATTAATGCGTTTTTATAGCACGAATAATCCTTCTTCGCATAAAGCTACGGAGGACAAGAACGTCCCTCTGGTGGATTTTAAGACGGCGCTGTTCAGAGGACTAGCCGATGACGGCGGGCTATTTATGCCGGAAAAATTTCCAAAAATCTCAATTTTGCCTACCGACGATTTTCACAAAATTGCTTTCAAGGTTGCGGAAAAATTCATTGATATTCCCGCGGCGGATTTAAAAAAAATTATCAGGAATGCTCTCAATTTTCCGGTGCCGCTGGTCAAGCTTTCCGAGCGAGTAAGTATTCTTGAGCTTTTCCACGGGCCGACACTATCCTTTAAAGATTTCGGCGCACGGTTTATGGCGCGAGTGATTGATTATTATCTCGGCCGCAGTGGCGAGAAATTAAATATTATCACCGCGACTTCCGGAGATACCGGCGGCGCGGTGGCGAGCGGATTTCATGGCCTGGCTAATGTCCGTGTTTTTATTTTATATCCCAGCCAGCGAATCAGTCCGTTACAGGAAAAACAGATTACCGCTTTAGGGGGGAATGTTATCGCTTTGGAAGTTGACGGGGATTTTGACGATTGCCAGCGTCTGGCAAAACAGGCCTTGGCGGATTTGGAGTTGCGCCACCAAATTAATTTATCTTCGGCAAATTCCATTAACATTGGGCGTCTTCTGCCGCAGACGCTTTTTTATTTTTTAACCTGCCAAAAAATGAAAGAGTCCGTTATTGTGGTGCCGAGCGGAAACTTCGGTAATATAACCGCCGGATTGTTCGCCAAGAAAATGGGTTTAAAAGTGGGTAAGTTTGTCGCGGCCGTCAATAAAAACAGCGCCGTGCCGGATTATCTTGCGACCGGAAAAATAAACTTGCAAAATAAAACCAAATTAACTCTTTCCAGCGCGATGGACGTCGGCAATCCGAGTAACTGGGCGCGTATTTTAGATTTATACGGTGGGAATCGAGAGGCAATCAACAAAGACTTGGAAGCGATTAGTATTTCCGAAGCCGAAACAAAAAAAACCATCGCCGAAACTTATAAAAATCATAAATATTTTTTGGATCCCCACACGGCGGTGGGAGTGGCCGCCGCGAATAAGCTGTTGTCGCGATTTAATTCATCCTTTGTCGTTCTGGCAACCGCGCATCCCGCTAAATTCCGCGATATTGTACAATCGGCGACGGGAAAAAAAATATCTTTGCCAAAAAACCTTGTCAAAATTGTTAATAAAGCCAAGCGCAGCATTTCATTGAGGGCGGATTATCAGTATCTAAAAAAAATTATTTTGACCAATTAATTACAGTCTGTTAGAATCCTCGCAGATCTTTATCTAAAAAAGGAGCGGCTATGGTCTACGGAAAATTTTGGGTATTTGAGGGCGTGGAGGGTTGCGGCAAGACGACGCAGGCGAAATTACTCGCCGAACGGCTGCGTGACTCCGGCTATAATATTCTTTTAACCAAAGAACCAGGCGGCGATAGCGGAATTTGTAAAAAAATCCGTGAGATTCTTTTGGATCCGGCATACAAAGATGAAATGGCTTTGCGTACCGAAGTTTTGCTGTTTGAGGCGGATCGCGCCCAGCATGTAGACAAAATTATCCGACCTGCGTTGGAGTCCGGGCGAATCGTGATCTGCGACCGTTATGAAGCCGCCACCTACGCTTATCAATGCGGCGCTCGTCAAATCTGCGCCCCGGATTTTTATCTGGCCGTAAATCAATTTGCTACAGGGCGTCTTAAACCCGACTTTACCTTTTGGATAGACTTAAACCCTGCCGTTGGTTTAGAAAGAAACGTCGCCGCCCGCAAGCGCGACCGATTCGAAATGGAAAGCGTTAAATTTCACCGGTCAGTAAGAAAAGGTTATGCTGATTATTTCGAAAAATTAGCGCCGCAGGGAAAGTGGAAAAAATTTGACGGCATTCTTTCAGTCGAAGAGCTGCATAAAGAAATTGTCAGTACGACAGTTGCGAAGAACCTCTTTAGTGGTAATCAAGCCTAAAGAAAAAGATGTCGCGAGAAATATAACGGCCCTATCAAGGGCCTTTTTATATTATTCTGGAGCGGGGTACGAGAATCGAACTCGCATCTCCACCTTGGCAAGGTGATGTATTACCACTATACTAACCCCGCAATAACGATAGTCTTTAGAGACCGGTCGGCGGCGGACTACTCGGACCATTTGCGGATGGAACGCTAGTCGGGCCTTTAAAATTCCCAGTTTGGGTATTTCGTTGCGGTCTCGAGTCTCCTAAAAACAAATAACTCGCTACTAAACCAATTATGACTATACCCACGAAAATTATTTTCAGCAATCCCTTCATTCTTCCCATATTGATAATCATCATATAAAATAATATAATATAGTGCAACTTCATGAAAAAGAGTAAAAACATCTTTTCAAATATCGTTTGGGCCATCCTTGGGCTGTTGATGCTTTCAACGGTTTTTTCCCTTTTAATTAGTCCTAGCACAGAAGTTACCCAGCTTACCGTCAGCGATTTGGTAGTCAAAATTAATAGCGGCGAAGTTACTAAAATCGTTGTTAACGGCGAGGACATTTCAATTACTCTGAAGGACGGCAGCGAGGCAACCGCAAGAAAAGAAAGCGACGCGGCATTGACTGAAACGCTTAATAATTTAGGGGTAGATCAAAAAGCTTTGCAGTCGGTGGCGTTGGAGGCTAGCGAGGAATCCGGCTGGCGTTTTTGGGTTGGGCTTTTAATCCCGACGCTTTTGCCGCTCGTTATTATTGGAGTGATGTTTTGGTTCATTTTTCGTCAAGCCAAAACAGGCGCTTCGCAGGCTTTTACTTTCGGACGTTCCAACCTTCGTCTCTTTGGTTCTCCGCGGGACCGCATTACTTTCAAGGATGTAGCCGGTCTTAAGGAGGCAAAGCAAGAATTGGAAGAGGTGGTGGACTTTTTGAAAAACCCTAAAAAATATTTGGAAATCGGAGCGCGTATTCCCCGCGGCGTTCTTTTGATGGGGCTTCCGGGTACCGGCAAGACTCTTTTGGCTAGAGCGGTGGCGGGCGAAGCCGGCGTTCCTTTTTTCCATATTTCCGCGTCTGAATTCGTTGAGATGTTCGTGGGTGTCGGGGCATCGCGTACCCGCGACGCTTTCGCAACCGCTAAAAAAGCCTCGCCATCAATTTTGTTCATTGACGAAATTGACGCGGTAGGCCGCGAGCGAGGGGCGGGTTTGGGCGGCGGACATGACGAACGCGAGCAAACCCTAAATCAAATTTTGGTGGAAATGGATGGTTTTGAGCGGGACACGCGTGTCATTGTTTTGGCGGCTACCAACCGACCCGACATTTTGGACCGGGCGCTTTTGCGGCCGGGCCGGTTTGACCGGCACGTAATTTTGGATTTACCTGATTTAGCGGACAGGGAAGACATTTTGAAAATTCATAGTCGCGGCAAAGCATTAGATAAAGGAATGGATTTGCACAAAGTGGCAGTTCGGACTCCGGGCTTTTCAGGCGCCGACATTGCCAATTTAATGAATGAGGCGGCAATTTTAGCGGCTCGTAACAATCAAAAACTGATTTCCCAACAGAATCTTTTGGAATCCATCGAAAAAGTTATTTTAGGACCGGAGCGGCGCGGACGGGCAATTTCCGATAAGGAAAAGAAAATTACCGCTTATCACGAGGCCGGTCATGCGTTGGTCGCGGCAAGTTTAAAGGACGCTGATTTAGTACACAAAGTTTCTATTATCAGTCGCGGTTCAGCAGGCGGTTATACTCTTAAATTGCCTTCCGAAGATGCGCGTTTACGTACAAAATCACAGTTCGTGGCTGATTTAGCGACGATGCTGGGCGGTTACGCTTCGGAAAAGTCTATTCTTGGCGACATTAGCACGGGCGCGTCCAACGATCTAAAAGCGGCTTCGGATCTGGCGCGTAAATTGGTGACTAAATACGGCATGAGCGAAAAACTTGGACCGATAACTTTTGGAAAGTCGGACGAATTAGTGTTTTTAGGCAAAGAAATCAGCTCCGAAAAAAATTACTCGGAAAAAGTGGCAGCCGACATTGATGAAGAGGTGGCTCGTGTTATTCATTATGCCTATGAAACGGCTAAAAAAATAATCTCCAGCCGCAAAAACGCCCTGACGGCGATAGCTGACGCGTTGATGAGCCGAGAAACGTTGGAACAGGAAGATTTTTACGGCATATTAAAACCTTTCAAATTAAAACCTCTTGCGATATAGTAGGTGACGCAAGAGAGTTTTCGGCCTGTAGCTCAGTGGTAGAGCAGCGATCTTATAAGTCGCGGGTCGGAGGTTCGATCCCTCCCGTGCCGACATCGATGGCCTGTCCCGTCACTAACGGAGCAGATTA
>CAYHZT010000015.1:0-10822 GCA_964361325.1 uncultured Candidatus Saccharibacteria bacterium | reverse complement strand
CCTCGGGACGCCGGCGGGATGCCGTCTAAGATGAAACGCGCGAGAGTTTTGTTGTCGGCGGCCATTGGCCTTTCGCCCTGCAAAACATGTATTTCAACCGAAGGCTGATTGTCGGCCGCGGTGGAAAACACCTGGCTTTTTGCGGTAGGAACGGTGGTATTCTTATCTATAATTTTAGTCATCACGCCGCCCAGCGTTTCTATGCCAAGCGAAAGCGGAGTAACATCCAGAAGTAAAATATCTTTCACCTCTCCCTGCAAAATTCCGGCTTGCACGGCGGCGCCTATCGCGACCACTTCGTCAGGATTAAGATTTTTATGCGGTTCTTTGCCGAAATATTTCTTCACCGCTTCCTGCATCGCCGGCATGCGCGTCTGGCCGCCGACCAGAACAATTTCATTAATGGCGCCGACATCAAGACCGGCTTCTTTAACGGTTTTATCCAAAATCTGAATGGAACGGTCAATCAAATCGCGCACCAGCTCCTCCAGTTTGGCCCGCGTTAATTTCATTAAAAAATGCCGCGGCCCGGAAGCATCGGAAGTAATATAAGGAAGATTAAGTTCGGTTTCAAAAGCGCCGGACAACTCGTGCTTGGCGCGCTCCGCCGCTTCTTTTAAGCGCTGAAGCGCCAGCGCGTCTTTGGTCAAATCCACGCCTTCGGTTTTTTTATATTCGCCAACCAGATATTCAATGACGCGCTTATCAAAATCATCGCCGCCAAGATGCGTATCGCCGCCAGTAGCTTTTACTTCCACGGTGTCATCCCCCACCTCCAAAACAGAAACGTCAAAAGTGCCGCCGCCAAAATCATAGACGACGATTTTTTCATTCTTTTGTCTGTTGAGACCGTAAGCGAGAGCCGCCGCCGTCGGTTCGTTTAAAATTCTTTTTACTTTTAAGCCGGCGATTTCTCCTGCGTTTTTGGTGGCCTGCCGCTGGCTATCGTCAAAATAAGCCGGTACCGTAATCACCGCTTCTTCCACTTTTTCGCCTAACTTCTCTTCGGCATCAGCTTTTAATTTTGCCAAAATCATAGCCGAAATCTCTTCCGGTTTATACCAGGCATCTCCCATTTTTACCTCGACGCCGCCCGTGGCCGATTCCTTGATTTCGTAAGAAAGCCATTTTTTATCATTCTGTACTTCCGAATCGCTGAATTTCCGGCCAATCAAACGCTTCACGGAAAAAATCGTGTTCTTTGGATTGGTAATTGCCTGCCTTTTTGCCAATAATCCAACTAGTCGCTCTCCCGATTTGCTGATCGCGGCCATAGAAGGAGTAATGCGCATACCCTCGGCATTTTCCAAAATGCGCGGCACGCCTGCTTCCGTAATCGCGATTTCCGAATAAGTTGTTCCGAGATCTATACCAATAATTTTTGACATAGTTTAATTATATAATTGAAATTTGGAATTTGGAATTTATTTGGATTTTGCCAACCTGACTTTTGCCGGACGAAGGGTTCTCTCATTCAATATATAACCATCAGCCACGACTTCGGTTACGGTACTTTCCGGCTGGTCTGACTCCGCCTCGCCAACCGATTCGTGAAATTGCGGATTAAAGTTTTCGCCAACCGTCACTGCCATCTTTTCCAAACCGTTCTTTTTTAAAATATCTTGTATCTGTGACTGGATCGCTAAAAATCCCGTCATATCTTGTTTGGATTGCGCCGGATTTTTTTCAAACGACGCGAAACTGTCCAAAACCGCCAATAAATCTTTTATTATTATTACGTTAGAAAACCGCACCACTTCTTCAAAGCGTTTGGCTTCATCTTTCTGGTAATTAATCAGGTCGGCTTTGGCGCGCTTCCAGCCGGCAAGGTATTCCTCTCGCTCCTTTTTCGTTTTTTCCAATTCTGATTCCTGCGACTGAAAACTTACTTCCGTCATTATGAGAAGTATTTTAGTCAACAAACGCTAATGAGTCAATCAGATATCAAAGCTTAGCGCAATAAATCTGCGCATTATAAGAATTACCACCAAGATAATCTTGTCCTATACCCTTAACAAAGTAGCCGGACGGGCATTGGATATTCCAATCTCCCGCCGAATTACCCCACGCATTGCCAGCTGTCGAATTACCTCCGGACATATTGACAACTGAATCTGACGAACCCCACGCATTGGCAGTCACTATTAAATCGCCCGTAGCGGTTATGTTACCCGTAGCGGTTATGTTTCCAGTAACGCTAAGTTTTTGCGACGGCGAAGCATTGCCGACACCGACATTAGTGCCATTATCAAAAATCTGAGAATTACCTACCGTACTGCCGGCGGTGAACTTAGAGAGATAATTCACGGTGCCACTACCGGTAACAGCCGATGAGCAAGTTAGCGCCCCGCTGACTTGGGTAGTAAACTGTCCAGCCGGGCAAGCCGACGGAAAGTTTGTTAAACGCTCCCAAGGAACGCCCCCGGCGGTTAAAGAACCACTCCATCGTACATTGCCATTAACGTCTAGTTTTGCGGCCGGACTTGCTACGCCTATGCCGACATTACCGCTAGAGTCAGCAGTTATAGCCCCGCTTCCGCTAGGTGGCGTAGCGCCGGGATTAGTCCAACCTAAAGCCAGCGTGGCAATAAGCCATCCCGCGAAAACCAACGCAAAGACATTCGTCCAAAAGAGAGGTTTTTTAAGAAGTTGTATCATTGACTTAACAATACAACATTTTGAACTTATACTATAAAGGAGAGATGTGGATAACTCGCGCGCAAAAAGTTACTTGGATCGATATATTAAAACCGACTAAGGCCGATATTGATTTTTTAAAAAAACAGCATAAATTTCATCCTATTATCTTGGATGAACTGCTTCATCTTTCGAGCCGTTCTCGCGTGGAGTTTTATAATAATTATTTGTTTCTTACTTACCACTTGCCGATTTATGACAAAACTCTCAAAACTTCCCGCCGCGCCGAAGTGGATTTTTTGATTACCAAAGACAAAGTCATCACGATTCACTACGAAGATTTGGAACCGCTTGATACCTTTATGCGGTCCATCAGCAACAATCCTAATTTCAAATCCCAGGCCCTGCAAGGCTCCGCTCATTGTATGTATTTTCTGATTCAGGAAATTATTCATTTCTCCATGCGTCAGCTTCGCCATATAGAAGACAACATTCGCAATATTTCTCAAGAAATTTTTAAAGGAAAAGAGGCGCAGCTTCTGGAAAGAATTTCGTACGCCAAGCGCGACGTTCTTGATTTCAGTATTATCAGCGCACCGCAAGAAATTTTATTGAGCTCGCTTATTGAAACGGGCATTAGATTCTGGGGCGATGAAATCAAAATTTATCTTTCCGATCTTGCCGGTGATTATTCCAAGGTTACGCAACACGTAGAAAATTACCGCGCCACCATTGAAGCGCTGGAAACTACCAATGGCCAGCTCTTGGGCGCCAAAACCAACAACGTAATGCAACGATTCACTATTCTTGCCTTTCTTACCTTCCCGATGTTTTTCTTTACATCGCTTGCTTCCATAGATTTTATCGGAAAATATATCGCCGAACCTCCTTTGCGTTTCTGGGCCCTGCTTTCCATCATCAGCATAATAATGGCTTCACTGATCGTCACGTTCCGGCGTAAGGGATGGCTCTAGCGCCTGCGGCGCAAATCCGAAGCACGAAGTCCGAAATACGAAACAATATCCGATGATAAAAATTCAAAATTCAAAAATCGAGTTTAAAACATTAGAATTTAATATTTATAATTTGTTTCGGATTTCGATATTCGAATTTCGAATTTAATTTGCCTATGCTTATCTACGACACTCTCTCGGACAAAAAAGAAAAAGTTGAAGCGACTAATGGCTTAAAATTGCGTTTATTTGTCTGCGGACCGACCGTTTATGATTACGTCCATATCGGCAACGCCCGTACATATATAGTATTTGATAACTTTGTCCGCTATTTACGCTCGTTGGGAATCAAAGTTTTTTATCTCCAAAATATTACCGATATAGACAATAAAATTATCCGCCGCGCCGCCGAAGAAAATATAAACCCCAAATTACTCGCGAAAAAATATGAAAATTATTATCACGACGATGAAAAAGCGCTGGGTATAAAATCGGTAACCAAATACGCCCGCGCCACGGCCTACATCAAACAAATCGTCAAACAAATCCAGACACTTGTTAAAACTGGGCATGCTTACAAAATCGATGACGGATACTATTTTGACATCACTACTTTTCCGGACTACGGCAAGCTTGCCAAACGCACGGTTAATCAGGCCGAAGATTCGGTTTCCCGCATTGATGAAAATGTTAATAAAAAAAATAAGGGAGATTTCGCGCTCTGGAAATTTAATAAAGCGGGTGAGCCTTCTTGGGATACCCCGATCGGCAAGGGGCGGCCCGGCTGGCATATTGAAGACACCGCCATTACCGAATACTGGTTCGGCCCGCAGTATGACATTCATGGAGGCGCGATAGATTTGAAATTCCCCCATCACGAAGCGGAGATCGCCCAGCAAGAAGCGGCATCAGAAAAAAAACCGATGGTGAAAATCTGGATGCACAGCGGTTTTTTACTGGTGGGCGGAGAAAAAATGTCCAAAAGTTTCGGCAATTTCGTTACCGTCAGAGATTTTTTAAAAATGTATTCCGCTGAAGTTTTGCGCTATCTTGTCGTCGCGCACCATTACCGCTCGCCTCTGGACTATTCGGAAGATTTGGCCCGGCAGGCAAAAAACACGCTAAATAATTTATCGCAATTTCTCGCGAAGCTGGAACTGGTAAAAGGAAAAATTGAGAACGAAACCGCCTTGGAGAAAGCCGAACGGGATTTTTCTGCGGCGATGGAAGATGATTTCAATACGCCGGCGGCTCTGGCCGCGGTTTTCTCCTTGATTAACGAAAATCAAAAACAAATATGGGAATTGAGCCGGAAAAACGCCAGAATGCTTAAAAAATTCGTCCGGGGCAAGCTGGAATTGTTCGGAATCGGATTAAAACCGGCTAAAATTCCCCTTAAAATAAGACGTCTGGCTTCAAAGCGCGAGTTATTCAGAAGTAATAAACAATTTGTTCAGTCCGATGTCTTGCGAAAAGAAATGGAAGCGTTAGGATACATCGTAGAGGACACGCCTCGCGGTCCGTTCCTGTGGCCGCGCGAATAACCAATTCCTAATTTCTAATTTATCTGATTGGGATTTGGTCTGGATAATTAGAAATTGATGACAAAGATAAAACTACCGCCCCAGAACCAAGAAGCAGAGCAATCTGTTTTAGGTTCTTTATTGATAGATAAAAACGCCATCATTCAGGTAGCGGACGTTCTTCTTCCGGAAGATTTTTACCATCCGCAAAACGGCGCGATTTATGAATCGATAATGCGGCTTTTTGAAAAACGCCAGCCGATAGACATTATGACGGTCAGTAATGACCTGAAAGAAAAAGCTTCGCTGAAAGACGTCGGCGGTTCCACTTATTTAAGTAAGTTGGTGGATTCGGTGCCTTCGGCAACCAATGTTGGCCACTATGCCAAGCTGGTCAAAGAGAAAAAAGTTTTACGCGATCTCATTCACGCCTCCGCCGACATTTCCGAAAAAGCCTTTGACACGACGAACGACTTGGAAGAAACGCTGGATGAAATTGAACAAAAAATATTCGCGATTTCCCAGCGTTCCGTGCCTCAGCGATTCATTCATATCAAAGAAGAACTGCCGAAAGCTTACGAACGATTCGAGAAAATGCACAACGGCGAAAAACCGCTTGGCGGTTTAAGTACCGGCTTCGCCGGCCTGGATCAGATTTTGTCGGGGCTTCGCGGTTCGGATATGCTTGTCGTGGGCGCGCGCCCGTCTCTCGGTAAAACTTCTTTTGTATTGGATATCGCGCGACACGTCGCCATTAAAGAAAATAAACCGGTCGGATTTTTCTCCTTGGAAATGTCCCGAGAACAGATTATGGATCGTTTAATTTCCGCGGAGTCAACGGTTCCCCTCTCCTCTTTGCGCACCGGCCGGGTAAACAGCGAAGTCGATTTTGAACTTATCCAAAAAGCCCTGGACACGTTTTCACGGGCGCCGATTTTCATAGACGACACGCCGATGCCCAACATTCTGCAAATGCGCTCCATGGCGCGAAGATTACAAGCCGAACATGGCTTAAGTTTGTTGGTTATCGACTATCTCCAGCTTATTCAACCGCGCACCAACTCCGATAATATCGTGCAACAGATAACGGAGATTTCCCGCAACATTAAAGGCTTGGCAAGAGAATTAAACGTGCCTGTTATCGCCGTTTCTCAGCTTTCCCGCCAAGTGGAACAAAGAGAAAGTAAGGTACCCCGTCTTGCGGACCTTCGCGATTCCGGCTCCATAGAACAGGATGCCGACGTAGTTATGTTCTTGTACAGAAAAGACCGCGAAAAAATGAATCCGACCCCGGAAGAACAGGGCACGGCGGAAATAATCGTCTCCAAACACCGCAACGGGCCGTTGGGCGTCGTTAAATTAAAGTTTGACGAACAAAAAGCCACTTTTAAATCTATAGACAGTTTTCACTCCAATGGCGCCTGAACCAATTAAAAAATTTGTTGATGTATTTGCCGCTTTGCCAGGTATTGGGCCGCGCCAAGCCACCCGCTTGGCATTTCATATTTTTAATCAGGGCAAATCCGCCGTTGCCGAAACGGCCAAAGCGATTCTGGGGCTAGACGCGCTTAGAATTTGCAAAATCTGCTTCAACTCAACCTCCGGAAACGAAACCTGCGATATTTGTTCCGACGCGCGACGCAATCAAAACCTGATTGCGATTGTTGAAAAAGAAACGGATTTGATTTCTTTGGAAAAAGCCAAGAAGTTTTTCGGCCGTTATTTGGTTCTTGGATATTTAAAAAGAGGTGATACGCTCAACAGTGTTCAAAAACTCCGGCTTAAAACTATTAAAAACGCCGACGAAGTAATTCTGGCGATTAATCCCAACGGCTACGGCGACTTAAACGCCGAGTTGATTACTCAAGAGCTAAAAGGCGTCGCGAAAAAAATCACGCGCTTGGGGCGCGGTATTCCGACCGGCGGCGAAATTGAATTTGCCGATGAAGAAACGCTCGGGAGCGCGCTGGAAAACCGGGTATAAATAAGTTGATAAATACTCCACGGGTGTGCTACCTTTGGGGCAGATCTTTAAGGAGGGCCTATGAAGAAGTTCCTAGTGGTAGTGACTGCAGTCATCGCCTTGGCAATGACCGGAGCCGGCATTTACGCCGGATTTGACCACGACCCCAACACCGAACCTTTCTGGTGGGTGCTTGGCGGATTGTTCGCGATGGGCGGCACCGTTTCGGTGGCCAAAGGAAATGGGTACCTTTTCTAGAAAACAAAATCCCCGACGCTACGTCGGGGATTTTTATTAAATTTTTTATTTAATACCGGTAATTTCCACTTCGGTGAAAAGCTGACGGTGTCCTTTTTTCTTGCGATAGCGGGTTTTGGAATGATATTTGAAAACAACAACCGTTCTGGCATGACCCTGCTTAAGAACTTTAGCGTCTACCTTCGCGCCGTCAACGTAAGGCGCGCCGATTTTAACATCCTCTCCGTTCGCAATCATTAATACTTTATCAAAAACCAAGCCCTTGCCGGCTTCGATTTCCAACTTCTCTATTTTCAGTTTTTGTCCGGCGGCAACTTTGTATTGTTTTCCGCCCGTTTCGATAACCGCGAAAGTAGTAGTCATACTTGTTAATTAACTGATATTATAACGGCCACCACGATTAAAAGCAATAAGGATAAAAAAAGCGTGGCGAAAGGTAAAAGATGCGCCAAAAATTTATTTCGTTGATACAATCCCCACGACAAAAGAATATTTATTGCCAAAATCGAAAATCCCGTAAGGAGAATCCCTAAAACATCGCTGGAATTTCCTAAAAAATTAATCCCCTTGAAACCGTCGAAATTAACCACGAGAACGTTGCCAGCTCCGCCCAAATGAATGTAAAATAAGACGGTAGCAATACCGAGCATAACAAAGCTCGCTCCAAATACTCCTAAAAATAATCTCATGACAATATCTTTTATCATTCCTGCCCGCAATGAAGCGGAAAACATAGGAAAGACCATAGAGGCCATTTTAAAGCAACCCGCGGAATTGGTCAAAGAAATAATAGTGGTAGATAACGGCAGCGCCGATGACACCGTGGCAGTGGCCTCTGCCTACCCCAAAACCCGAGTTTTAAAAGAAGCGGTACCGGGCACCAATCGGGCGCGCCAAACCGGATTTGAATCGGCAACGGGCGATATCGTCGCTTTTATTGACGCCGACAACTGGCTTCCGGAAAATTGGAGCGCGACTGCGATAAAATATCTGGCCAGAAAAAACGTTTCCGGCGTAAGCGGCGCCTACCATTATAGGGAACTGGGCTGGTTCGGCGGTTTTATGACGTTTAATATTTTTCTGGTTTTTGCTTACCCGATTTATTTCTTTGTTCATTACCTATTAGGCGCCGGCGGCGTGGTGTTGGGCGGCAATCTTGCGGCGTGGCGGGAAAAATTAAAACAGGCAGGCGGTTTTGACACTCAATTCAAATTCTTCGGAGACGATGTCAGCACCGGCAAACGTCTCCGCAAAGTCGGACGTATGCTGTTTACACATAAGCTGACGGTCTACGCTTCTCCGCGGCGTTTCAAAAAACAAGGTTTTTTTATGACTACCTTCCGCTACTTTATGAACTTTGTCTGGGTAATTTTATTTAACAAGCCGTTCACTAAATAGTTTAGCGAGTTTTTCAAATTCCGCTTTATCTTCATCGGCAACCGGTTCGCCGGGCGGCACCGCGATTTTAAAAGGATCCACTAAGGCGCCGAACTTGTGAATTTCAAAATGAAGGTGCGGTCCGGTCGCCTCGCCGGTGGCGCCGACATAACCCACTATCTGGCCCTGTTTAACTTTGGCGCCGACTTTTATGCCTTTGGCTAAGCTTTGAAAGTGGCCATAACGGCTACTGTAAGTTTCATTGTGTCTCACCAAGGCCGAAATGCCGTACGGGCCGTTCCAGCCGGCTTGCACCACCGTGCCATCGCCGATACTTACCGCTGGCGTGCCATAATTAGCAGCGTAATCAATGCCGCGGTGCGGAGCAACTTTTTTTGTAACCGGATTCAGGCGGCCATAACTAAATCCCGAACTGATGTATTTATATTGCAACGGGGACTTTAAAAATATCTTTTGAAGAGAATTTCCCGCTTCGTCGTAAAAGCCGGCGCGAGTTTTCTTACTGCCGGAAAACCAAAATCCTTTGAAAGTCGCGCCGTCGTTAATAAATTCCGCCGCCAAAATTTTTCCGGGCATCACGTACTTGCCGTCAAGATAGCGGTCTTCGTAAATCACTTTGAAACTGTCCCCTGTCCGGATATCAGCGGCAAAATCAATCTGCCAAGCAAAGGTTTCCGCCAACGCCAAAGTAAGCCGATCATCCAATCCTTGAGAATCCATCGCCGCGAATAATGAAGTTTCAATCGTGCCCTTTGCTTCCTTTTCCCTGACTTCGTACGGAATTTTTTCCACTTCCGCTTCCCACTCCGTTTCCGTTTTATTAACCGTTAGCCGCTCTTCGCTGTCTATGTTGTAAACCAATCCCTGGACTTCGCCGGTGAGATTATCAAAAATGAAAGCAAGTTCCCGGCCGCTGACAATGCGCGCCAGATCATATTTTACCTTAGCGCTTTTCAACAATTGATTGGTGGTGTCGGTAGCAATACCGGCCTCTCTGGCAACGTCGCTAAAAGTGACACCGGGCTGAATAATCTTTTTCAACACCGCGACCTGCGGAATCGGATCAAGCCAGGGAAGCCTGGTTTTTGTAATTATGAAAATAGCCGCCAACACCGCGACCGAACCCAAAGCCAAAAAAATCGTTCGCCTTACCATAATAAACTTTATGCTAAACCATAAATAGAAACTTGCAACGGGGCGGATTGGAGAATAAAAAAAGCCCTCCGATTTTCATCAGAGGGCTTGGAGTTATTCGCTACAGGGACGCAACAGACAACCGCGGGGACGCCAGCCGCCGTCAAGACGGACGAGGTCCAGATGCCACCGCTCGCCGTTCCAGCAAAGTGTCAGAACGCTGCGAAGACGGTCCTCGTTCTGCCAAACCGTTCCGGGAAAGGCGATGTAGTCGACGCACTTCGGCGGGGCCCAGCGCTCGTACTTGGCAAGGAACGCTTCGAGGTGCCGCTGGCCGGGGTTGGCATTGAGTCTGATGGCCCGGTTGGCCACCTCAACGCCGCACACCGAGATTTCGCGAGGCCGGAGAAATCCGATGAGCTCCACCTTGCCGGCTTTGTACTGCGCGTCGCTCACCAGCTTCCAACCGCACCTCATCGCCAAACTCGTCATATCGCGGACGAAGGACCGGTCAGGACTGACGGCAAGAACTGCGTTTTGTCCCATATAAAATCCCCAAAATTGGCCAACTCTCCATCTCGCTACAGGCGAAACTTAGAATGTGCCGCTCTTTCAATGTACTATGCACGTATTGTAGTATAGAAGGCCTGTTTTGTCAAGGGCTTGACATATTCTTTTATTGGTATTATAATAGCCTCCATACTACAAATATGAAAAAAGTCATTATTTTTGTCGCTTTAACAGTAATTATCTTGGGAAATTTCACGTTCGCTAATAAAGCTGAGGCTATTTCCATTATTAAGCGTATTGAATGTGTTTTTCATCCGAGTCATTGCTATAAATCCAGTTCCTCTAACACCGTTATCATCTCTACTCCCAGCGCGCCCGTTACGGATGTAAACCATTCCCCTGTTTGGGCTACCGGCCAAGATCGGAAGAGCGTCGTGTAGGGAAAG
>CAYHZT010000014.1:0-16611 GCA_964361325.1 uncultured Candidatus Saccharibacteria bacterium | reverse complement strand
GTTTTCGTCCTCATAAATAACGCTCGGTTCCATAACCATTGGCTAATTGGGCTGGTGCACGCTGAGGGGATCGAACCCCCGACCTACTCGGTGTAAACGAGTCGCTCTGCCACTGAGCTAAGCGCGCTGATTTCTGAAAATTTATGCACCCACCAGGAATCGAACCTGGGACCATCTCCTTAAGAGGGAGCTGCTCTACCAACTGAGCTATGGGTGCTCTGGGATAATCTGTGGATAACTCGTAATCGCTATAGTATATAATAGTAAGTATATGATGAAAAATAAAGTCTGGCTCATCGTTATTCTGACAATAATCGTTCTGGCTGTCGCGGGCTACCTGGTTTGGAATTTACTCTTGCAAAAAACGCCAGAAGAGAAAGCAGCAGAGTCTTTAGATAAAACACTGGGATCCGCGGCGGCCGGAGTCCTGCCAGAAATCAATCCCTTATCAAATCCTGTAGGAAATAACTTACCAGAAACGAACCCAATTGACAAAACCAATCCTTTTAAAAACATTTACACAAATCCCTTTTAACAATGCCTGCAGTAAATAAAAACTTCTACTTGATACTGGCCGCAATAACCGTGGTTACCGGCATCGTCGTGGCTTATTCCGTTCTCGCGCAAACCAATTCTGCAAGTGATATTGTTTTTCCGGTGCCGGAACTGAGTAATTGTAAAAACGAACAGGAATGCCGAAGTTATTGCGATAAGCCGGCAAATATCAAAGCGTGCGTCGGTTTTGCCGAAAAACATAATTTAATTTCTTCGGACGAAGCCGCCAAGGCGAAAAAATTCGCCGCCATTGGCAAGGGGCCGGGAGGCTGCAACTCAAAAGATTCCTGCGACTCTTATTGCAATGACGCCAATCGCATAAATGAGTGCGTATCATTCGCCAGGGAAAACGGATTAATGTCTCCAGAGGAATTGAAAGAAGCCGAACAAGTTCAGGCGGCCTTGGCCAAAGGCGCAAAACTTCCGGGAGGATGCCGCAATAAAAATGAATGCGATGTCTACTGTGAAAATCCGGACAATATGGAACAATGCATCGCTTTTGGCGAAGCGGCCGGCTTTATTCCTCCAAACGAATTGGCAGACGCCAGAAAAGTTTTAGAAGCAGTCAAAAAAGGAGTGAAACCGCCGCCATGCCGCGGCAAACAGGAATGCGACAGTTATTGTTCCGAGCCGGGTAATTTTAAAACCTGCATCAATTTTGCCGAGGCCGCGGGATTTGTTTCTCCAAAAGAAGCGGAGATGGCCAGAAAAACCGGCGGTAAGGGGCCGGGCGATTGCAAAGGCAAGGAAGAATGCGAGGCTTTTTGTCAAAGTCCCGACAATCAAGAAACTTGTTTCAACTTTGCCAAAGAACACGGCATGATTCCGGAAGAGGATATGCAGAGAATGGAAGAGGGCAAGCAACAAATGATGCAGGGGTTTAATCAGGCGCCGCCAGAAGTTGTGGATTGCCTCAATTCAACGCTCGGAGGCGATGCTATTGAAAAAATAAAATCCGGCACCGGTATGCCAAGCCGCGAAACCGGCGACAAAATGCGAGAATGTTTTGAAAAAGTGCCGAGAATGGGCCCGCCGCAAGGCGTTGGTCCCGGTGGACCGGATGGCAGACCGGAAGGTGGGCCTGAAAACAGAGAAGGAATGGGAATGCCCGAGGGATTCAGCGGTCCCGGCGGTTGCCGTACGCCCGAAGAATGCGGTCAACTAAATAGACCCAAGGGTGGAATGATGCCGGGGGGAGTGCCTCCAGAAGAAATGCAACGGCAGATTCAGCAGATGATGCCGGAGGGAATAATGAATAGAGAGGGAATGCCTTCACTGGAGCAGATTCAACAAATGATGCCAGGAGGCGCGCCGCCTTCGCCGGACCAAATCCAGCAAATCCAAGGGCAGATTCAAGAAGAAATGATGCAACAAATGCAACCGATGCAACAACCACAAGAACAATTCATGTCGCCGCCACCGCCATCCGAACCTTTGCCGCCGCAATCAATGAATCAACCACCGACGCTAAAAGAATTTTTATTGGGGTTGTTAATCGGCCTTATAGTGAAGTAAATCAACTCGGTTTGTATTTTCCCAGGGCAAATCAATATCCGTCCGGCCGAAATGGCCGTAGGCGGCGGTTTGAAAATAAATTGGCCGCAACAGATTTAAATCCCGGATAATCGCCGCCGGGCGAAAGTCAAAAACTTTACCAATCAGGTCGGAAATTTTATTATCGGAGATTTTGCCTGTTCCGAAAGTATTTACGTTAAAAGCCAACGGCCGGCTCATGCCGATTGCGTAGGCGATTTTCACTTCGGCCTTCTGAGCAAGACCGGCCGCTACTAAATTCTTTGCCGCCCAACGCATCGCGTAGGCCGCGGAACGATCTACTTTGCTCGGATCTTTTCCGGAGAAAGCGCCGCCGCCGTGTTTGGCCAATCCGCCGTAAGTATCAACGATAATTTTTCTTCCGGTTAAACCGGTATCGCCAGCCGGGCCGCCAATTACAAATCTTCCGGTTGGATTTACAAAAATATCGGTTTCTTTATCAATTAAATTTTTCGGCGCGATAGGTTTTATAACTTTTTCCATCAAAGCCTTTTTTAATTTCTGGATTGAAGTTTCTGACGTATGCTGGGAAGAAATCAAAATATTTTTAATTCGTTTTGGTTTGTCGTCATGATATTCAACGGTAACTTGCGTCTTGCCGTCAGGACCCAAGAACGGAAGCAGTCCGTTTTTTCTAACCTCCGCCAAACGTCGTGAAAGCGCGTGAGCAAGATAGATTGGCAACGGCATAAGAGTTTTAGTTTCGTCGCAAGCATAGCCGTACATCATTCCCTGATCGCCCGCGCCTTGTTCCAAAAAATCTTTTTTTGAAACGCCCATCGCTATGTCGGGAGATTGGCGATTTAACATAACCGTAATTTTTACCGTCCGATAATCCAGGCCCTTCCTTTCGTCGTCATAACCGATTCCTTTTATCACCTGCCGCGCCAGCTTTTCCGCGTCAACTTTTCCTTTGGAGGTAATTTCTCCGCCAATAACTAAATTATTCCCGCAAATGAAAGACTCACAAGCCACGCGCGATTTGGCGTCTTGTTTTAAATAAGCATCGAGAATCGCATCGCTTATTTGATCGCAAATTTTGTCAGGATGCCCCTCGGTTACCGACTCTGAAGCTAAATAATCAATGCGTGGCATAACAGTTATATTATAAACAACCGGGGAGGAAATAAAAAAGTAACAATGCGCCCTCGGAGAGAACAAGGGCTTCGTCCGCCGGCCGGCGAACTCAGTCTCGAACACAACGCAGCGCCCCGACCCCCGTCTCGGACACCTTCAGGTTTCCGACGAGCACTACCCTTAAGGGTAGTGCTCTGCCTTCCAACACGGGGTGCTGCTAGGTTCGATTCCAGAATAAACAAAAATAACCCCGATAAAAATCGGGGTTATTTTTGTTTGTGCCCTCGGAGGGAATCGAACCCCCATCTCCTAGTTCGAAGCCAGGCATTCTATCCATTGGACTACGAGGGCAACTAAATCAAGCTTAACAGAGCTTACCATAATTTGCCCATCTTGACAATAAATTAACTATCTGCTACAATGTACGCAGATCTTAAACATCAACAATGAGTTACTCCCGCCTCTGGCTATGTGGCTTGAGGTTGATTTTTTGGAGTAACTTCCGGTTTCTGGTTTCTTTTTTTGGAGGGTTTTTCCATGAGTGATCTGAAGGACACCCAGCCGACGGGTGAGTCGGCCAAGGAACGCTCGGACAAGCCGATGACTTCGGCTGAGATGGCCGAGAAGAACAAGGAGTTGAAGGTAAGAGGGTATAAGCTCCTCTCACTGGAAAACTACTGTGTCACTCCCAAAGCGCAGGACTGGCTCATCGCCCAGGGTATGGCGGACACGAAGCGCAACCCCGCGAACCCCAAGGCCGGTTTCAACTACCGCCTCCGGTTCATGGTTCTCAAGGGACGGGCTCTGAACCTCGGCCGCCAGCTCACGCTGACGGAAACCCAGGAAGCCGCCACGTGGCTCCAGAGCACGATCGCCAGTGAGAACGGAAAGGCCGAAGAGCTGAAGAAGCTCCGCGACGTCCACACCGACGAAACGGTGAACGCCACGGTCTTGACCGACGGAAAGGTCACCTGCGACATCGGCGAAGAAGAGTTCGAACCGATGTCCTGGACCGCCGTCAAAGGCGACAAGCCGGTCATCGACAGCCGGACAGGTCAGCCTTTTCGGAGCGGAAACTTCTTCGTTCTCCCGAACGAAGACGGAACCTTCCGGGTCGGCGCAATCGGCCGCTGCTGCGTGGACGATTACCGCGGCACGTTGTCGCAGGGCACGGACCCCCGCCTCTTCCACAGCCACACCTACGCCGAAGCCGTTCGCATCGCGAACGACATGACGGTGGAGGTCGAGAAGGTCAAGATGGAGGAAGACAAGCGGCGCGCCAAGCTGGCCAAGCTCGGTTCGAACGTGAACGCGATGGGCGAGGTCAACCGCTCCGCGAAGCTCGGCTTCGGAAACCGCCGCCGTGGCAACGAAGGAGGCTACCGCCGGTAAATCCGACGGTCAGTCCATCCCGCAAAGGGAACCAAAAACCCCAGAGAGAAGACGCAAAATCTTCTCTCTGGGGCCTCTTTTTATAAACTAGGCAAAAGAATTTAACCCCTAATTCATGATTCATAATTCGTGATTCACGATAGGAGTTAAGTTCTTTTAAAAAATAAATCGTCTCTCTTTTCTAAAAGGAGGAAAGTATGAGCAGAGACAAGTTGCTGGCCGCCCTAGAGAGCGGAGTTGAAGAGGCGTTGATCGCCGCGTCAGAAGATTTCCCTAAGATTTTTGAGGGTCAGCGAAGGGCCTACGGCAAACAATGCCTTGGCAAGCTGCGCCTGACGACGCGCTCGTCGCACCGCGTTTTCCGTTATCTCGGACAAGGAAACGTAATCGCGGCGGAGACTGAGCTGATGTACTGCAAGAAGTATTATGAAGAACTCATCGAGAGTCTGGAAGCTTTGCCGCAACTGATTGCAGCGGAAATCGCCAACGATGCCGGACAGGAATTGACCGAAGCGGTTATGGGAATCACGTTTTATCTAGTTCTCATAGGCGAGAAGGATTTGAGCGAAATTGTTCTGCCAAACTGCCAAGATCTCGGCACGACTCCGCAGGCTTGGCTCGCTGGCGTAGCCGACTTCTCGAGCGAAGTTTCCAAACTGGCGGAACAGGTCCGAGGCCGCTTGGTTCGCCGCGGTTTGGTGAACATCAGCGAACGCGATCTCGGCGACCGGCTACTCGCAATTATCGACGGCATTCAGAAATACTTCGACCGGTACGACGAATCGTACCCGAAGATTCTGAACGCCAGCAACCGCCGCTTCCAGGGCTATCACGCCAAGGAGCGACTGGTTGGCGGCGCGTCGGCATGGGCAGTTAAGATGCTCAACGATATCGACTCGGATGAGACCGAGGAACTCGAGACGTAGGACATCGCCCCTATTCTGTTAAAAAACAGAGTAGGGGCTTTTTTATTACGCCGAGCGAGGAGCGAGCGGAACAAAGGGTTTAATACCCTTTATTTGGCAAACGGATTCCTGGCCCCGCGAACTTCAAAATGCAAATGGCATCCGGTCGGGCCATCGGTTTTTCCGGTATTTCCGATATTGCCGATTAAATCACCCTGTAAAACATAATCTCCGACAGAAACCAAATTTTTCTGGGTATGGGCGTAGCTCGTAGCCACTCCGTTAGGGTGTTCTATTTCAATTACGTGTCCGTAACCTTCATTCCAACCGTAAGAATCGGAGCGAGTTACCAGCCCCTCCGCCGCCGCGTAAATCTGAGTGCCGCAAGCATTGGCAATATCCACCGCGTTAAAGCTATGGAGACGGCCCCAGTTCCAACCCGTGGTCGGTATAATAAAATAACCCGGCAAGCTAGGCAGATTACTTGCCGAAATACTAGCAAGAGTCGTTTTGGGTTTTGCTCCCGGAATAACAAGAGTGGTGCCGACCCGTAAATGATTCGGAGAAATCCCCGGATTATATTGAATAATTTTTTCCGGCGCTACCCCATATAATTCGGCCACGGACTCTACGGAATCGCCGTCGTCAATTTGATGCACGACTCCGGAAACGGGCAAAATGACAATTTCCTGTCCGGGACGAATGTTATTGCCAAGAGCTTTATTAGCCCAAAAAATAGTGTTCAGCGAGATACCGAAATTGGCGGCAATCCTGGAAAGCGTATCCCCGGATTGCACTTTGTACACCAGTAAACCGTCGCGAGTCGGGAGAATTGTACTTAAAGGATTTGAAGAATTCAAAACGGAATCTTTGTCTACTATGACAAACCCGGCCGTGTTTTCTTCGGCGCTGGCGACCTCAAAATCATCAATAAAAACTTGGTCCGAAAAAAGAGAGTCGGTCTCAAAGCCGACAATTCCACCCACGTCGGCAGACAGGTAAGGACTCGCAAAAGCCTCCGACTGTTGATTATTGGAGCTTAAAACCATTACATTAAACATAAGACCGCCTAGAACTAAAACAACCGGAGCAACGGTTGTTAATGGCAAGTTTTTCAATTTTTGAATCGTCTTTTTAATAACCCCAATATGACACATAGCCATGCCTAATACAACATCAGAAAATCTCAACCCAAGACAAAAAGAAGCGGTGGAATACGGCAACGGCCCGATTTTAATCGCCGCCGGAGCCGGATCGGGCAAAACTAAAACTTTAACCGCGCGTCTTGCGTGTCTTATTAAAAACGGAGCGGCTCCGGAAAATATAATCGCCATTACTTTCACCAATAAAGCAGCGAACGAGATGCGTTCCAGGATTGGGGAAATTGGAAATTGTTTTATAGGAACGTTTCATTCGTTTGGCGCCCGCATTTTAAAAAAGGAGGCGCGACTTGCCGAACGCACGCATTATTTTACTATTTTTGACAGCGACGATTCTTTGAGTGTGATTAAAAAAATAGCCAAGGCGCTGGATATTTCCAGAGAGCAATATAATCCGATGGCGCTTAGATCCAAGATTTCTCAAATCAAAAACGAGTTTTTAGATCCGGCGGAATTTGATAAAACCGCCGCCTTGGTTTTTAAAAAATATGAGGACGAACTGATTAAAAATAACGCTTTTGATTTTGACGACTTAATAGAAAAACTGGTTCGGCTTTTTCAAAATCACCCGGAGGTTTTGGAAAAATACCGGAAACAATTTCGTTATATTTTAGTGGACGAATATCAAGACATCAATACCGCCCAATACCGATTAATCAAACTCCTGGCGGAAAATCACCGAAATCTAAGCGTGGTGGGGGACGACCAACAGGCAATTTATAGTTTTCGCGGAGCCGATTTTCGCAACTTTTTAAACTTCCAACGAGACTGGCCGGATGCCAAAATAATCAAACTGGAACAAAATTACCGTTCCACCGGAACTATAATTTCTGCCGCTTCCAAATTAATCGGCAACAACAAACTGCAAACTCCTAAAACGCTCTGGACTGAGAACCCACCCGGAAACCCGATCGGAGTAATAAAAGCGCTCGATCCGGAAACGGAAGCTGTGTTTGTCGCTAAAAAGATTGTCGAAGCGCCGAACTCAACAACGGCAATTTTGTACCGAACCAACGCTCAATCGCGAGCCGTTGAACAAGCGCTGATTTTTGCCAATTTGCCTTATAGAATTTTCGGGGGGCTTAAATTTTACGAAAGAAAAGAGATAAAAGACCTTATGTCTGGCCTACGCCTGGCTCATAATCCAAAAGACGCGGTCAGCAAAGACAGGATAATCAAAAATTTCGGCAAAAAGACCGCCGCGGTGCTGATAGAAGAACTGCCACGTCTCGGAAAAAATCTAAGTATATTGGAATTGATAAACTTTTTTATCGTAAACGCCGATTATTTGGAGTATCTGGAAAAAAATTACAATAATTATTCGGAAAGGATAGAAAACGTAAATGAATTGATTCATTTTGTTTCCGAATTTAAAACCCTGGAGGAATTTTTGGAACGGGCGGCCCTGCTCCAATCGGCGGATAATCCAAAAAATTCCCAATTATCCACCCGTGGCTCATCGACGGTCAATTTAATGAGCATTCATCTTTCCAAGGGCCTGGAGTTTGAAAATGTTTTTCTCGTCGGGTGCAGCGAAGGACTGATGCCTCATCAAATGTCCTACGGATCTCTGGACGAACTGGAAGAAGAGCGCCGGCTGATGTACGTGGCGATGACTCGCGCCCGCGAAAAACTTTATCTCTCTTTTTCCAGCCTGCCGTCCCGATTTATTTACGAACTTCCGCCGGAACTTACGGAGTTTGAAGATTTGGAAGGCGGCCGGCGCGAATTACCGAATGAAGAAGAAACATGGCTGGAAAACTAGGACAACATTTTTTAATTAACTCTTCGGCAATACAAAGAATTGTTGCCGCTTTGGATTTGCGCGAAAATGACACAATCATGGAAATCGGCTCGGGCAAGGGAGCGTTAACTTTGCCCTTAGCAAAGCAATGTCAAATTTCTAATTTCAAATGTCAAATTATCGCGGTCGAAAAAGATAATTTTCTTGCGCGAAAACTTGCAAAAATTGTTCCGGAAGTAAAAATAGTTGCGGGCGATATTTTAAAAATTCTGCCTAAATTAGAAATTACCAATTGGAAATTAGTAGGCAACATCCCTTATTATATTACCGGAAAATTACTGCGAATTTTGAGCGAGTTGGCAAACAAACCGGCAATAATCGTCTTAACTATCCAGAAAGAAGTGGCAGAACGTCTTATGGCTCAAGCGCCGAAGATGAATTTACTCGCGGCGGCAGTGCAAATCTGGGCAAAACCGGAAATTATAGGCCATCTAAAGCCAAATGATTTTGATCCGCCTCCAAAAGTGGATTCCACTATTATAAAATTGACTCCGAAAACGCCTGTTTTGGATGACCGAGGATTGGCTGAATATTTTAAGCTAATTAGGCTCATTTTTAAACAACCGCGAAAGACTCTTTTAAACAACTTATCCACAGGCCTTAAAATAAGCAAAGATAGGGCGCTGGAAATGATTAAAAAAGCGGGACTGAACGGCGATGAACGCCCTCAAAATTTGACTCTAAGTACGATAATAAAGTTATTAACTTTTTAAGGTTGGGCGGCGGCCGTATTCGGTTATAATAATATTGTACGCGCGCGTACGCTTATGGCCGTCATTAAAAAAATGTTTGCGGGGATGCTGGTTTTCGGTTCGGCAGTTTTTGCGATTATGATTATTTTTCAAAATCCGACAAAGCCATCTTTGAAAAACAAAGTTTTTGGATACGAACCGCTTCCGGCCCAAAGCCCGATACCAACAAATGATTACAATCAAATATCACAAGAAGTGTCCAAGGCCATCACCGCGGAACTGGCTAAGGCTAATCCCGATGGTCCGACCGTAATTGACGGACAAGAGGGTGTGGTGGCGGTTGCGCCTGAAAAAATGGCGGAAAAAATTTTAGAGCAGGGATTTCAGGGCGTTGATTTAAAAGATTTTGACCCCGACATACGGTTAAGCGATTTAAAAATAATCCAAAGCACGGATAAGTCGCTCTCGGAGAATTATTTAAAAAACTTCCGAGCTATTTTGGAAAAAAATTTCGGCGCGATGAATATTAATTTGGAAAATCCTGGCGCTAAAGATTGGCGCTCTCTTGTAGATGCTTATCAAAAGACCATTGATCAATTTTATTCTCTTAATGTCCCGGTAAGTTTGGCAAATTTACATCAACAGCAAATAAAATTGATAACTGTCCAAAAAAACATCTTTGACAGTCTCGCCAATTATGAAAAAGATCCGTTCAAAGCCTTTATCGCGGCGTCGGCGCTGAAGGAAACGGAAGTTCAGCTTGAAGCATTAAGCAAGAACCTTACCGATATCGCGCAACAAAATGGCTTTTCTATCTAAAAACACGAAGCAAAAAATATTTACCGGCTTACTGGCCTTGAGTGTGATTTTTTCTAACATTGGACTATTAATTACGCCTAAAACGGCTAAGGCCGTCGTCCTCCCCGTGGTTGATTCGGCATTGAATTTAGTAACCGCAGCGCAAGCAAAACTCAACGCGGTGGAGGCAAAATTTGATTTATTCAAGTGGCTGCAGGAATTCGCTCTAAGCTCACTTAAAAGGCGGATTCTTGATGTAATGGTTGATCAAGTCGTTGTTTCGATTCAGGGCGGCGGAAAGCCTAAATTCGTTACGGACTGGAAGGGGTTCTTACAAGACGCCAGCCAAAGCGCGATTGGTGATTTCGCGCAAGAAGTTGGCGCGGGTTTTCTGTGCGCGCCTTTCAACTTTCAACTCCAGCTAAGCCTGTTAAAAGTGCCGAAATTCAGCCAGAAGGTGACTTGCACTTTGGATAAAATCGTTAAAAACATAGAGGGGTTTCGGAACGACTTCCGCAAGGGCGGCTGGGTTGCCTTCGGGGCGTCTTGGCAGCCGCAAAATAATTTTTATGGCGCTCTGATAATGTCGCTTCAAGAATTAGAAATCCGAAAAGAAGCGGCGGCTTTTGCCGTGCTAAACGAAGCGCAAGCCGGGGGAGGATTTCTGTCAACTAAAAAATGTGATATCGATCTTAAAACCGGAAAAGAAATTAATTGCAAAGTTACCACTCCCGGGTCCGCGGTCGGAGGCGTCGTAACTAAGGCCCTTGGCTCCAGTTTTGACTTCATAGTAAATGCCCAGCAGTTGGGCGATTACGTCGGCGCGATCGTCAATGCCTTAATCAACAGATTATTTACTGAAGGATTGGCAGCTGTCCGGGGCACGAGCAACAAAAACGCCCTAGACGCAGCAACAATAAGTTACAACCAAGTCACTACTAATGCTTTTACGCAAAACAAACAAATGCTTTTGGATAGCATTGACAGCACGCTGAAGCCTCGCCAACAAGGCCAAATTATAGTGGATACAACAATTCAAAATCTGGTTCAGTACCAAGAAGATTTGCGGAAGCTCCACACAGATTTTTCTTCCTTAAGTAAATCAACGTGTTTTGCTTCAGCCGCGGTAATCGTTGTCGAATCGGTGAAGCTTAATATCTTGACGGAGATAACTAACGCCGGCACTACTATTGAACAGATTTCGGCCGGATCGGCGAATAACAAAGCCATAGTTAATAAATTGGCGCCTATCAGAGCGGAAATGGTCGCCTTGCCGTCAACCGAAGCCGGATTAGCGCGCATCGCAGTCATTGATAACGAAATTTCCGACAGTTTGAATGCGGATGCCGCAATTGCTTTCAGGTCGGCAGCTGAAATTAAAGCCGACGATGTTAACGCCGACATTAAAGCCAAGCTCGCTTCCTTTAATAATGACTTAAATATATGCCGATGAGCCTTCTAATTAAAAACATATCGCTTGGGCTGATTATCGGAATGGTTTTAGTTTTGCCTTTTGCCGCTTTTGCGCAAACTCCGGCAGTCGCGGGAGCGGCGGCAGCCGGAGAACCGGCGCAAGTTTCTTGCGGTTTTGATGTATTTTGCCATATGTCAAAGTTTTTCAATTGGGTCTCTTTACTCATCGGCAGTTTAATTGGCTATGTTGCCGGACTGTTTATGGCGTTGGCGGTTGGTTTCATACAAATTTTGATAAATCTCGGCCAACAAATTATGACCAGCCCATTAGTTACTACTGGGTTTAAAATCAGTCTAAACGTCGCCAATCTCGGATTTGTTCTTGCTATCATCGTAATCGCTTACACCACGATTTTCCGGGTAGCCGGTTACGAGACCAAAGAATTGTTCCGAAAACTGGTTGTGGCGGCACTCTTGATTAATTTTAGCTTCGCGATTGCCGGAGTAGTAATAGATTTCAATAATGTTTTTGGCAATTTCTTTATAAGCGCCGTCAGCGGCGGAGATATAAGCACTTTTGGCAATAACCTTGCCAATTCCTTAAGTATTCAAAAGCTAACCGGTATTGTGCCCGGGACCGCGGGAGCCGGAGGAGAGATATTAAAAGCCGGCGCGAGTTTTTTCGCGGCCTTTGCCTCGGTAGCGGCAACCGCGATATTTAGCGTTATATTGGTGATTGTATTTTTCGCCACGGCTTTTATGCTTTTAATCCGTTACCTGATAATTACTTTCCTTTTAATCGTTATGCCGATTGCTTGGCTTTCGTGGGTATTTCCAAAAATGGGCCATATTTGGAGCGAATGGTGGAGCACGTTCTTCAAGTGGAATTTATTTTTCCCGGCGGTATCATTTTTCCTTTATTTAGGCATTCTAACTTCGCAAAAAATAGGTACGTTGGTTGCAAGCGGCAGCGCCAGTTCGGCGGCGCTGGGCGCGGCAAATACCTTCACAGGAGTAACTTCTAATATCGCGGTCGGTTTCTTGCAGATACTGGTTCAGATCGGTATTTTGGTCGGTGGTTTAATTATGGCGCAAAAAATGGGCATTCGCGGCGCCGATGGGGCAATGAAAGCTTTTGGAAGCGCCAAGAATATGATTATCGGAGCAACAGGTAAAGCCATCCGGACAACCGGCAAAGCCGTCGGAGTAGGGACGGCGGGAAATGTCGCCACCGGCTTACTCTACAAAAAAGGCGGCATGGCGGAAAAAGCAGCGGGCTTTCTGGCCAGAACGCCCTTTAAGGGCGCAGCGGCCGGCTTATATAATCTAGCCGCGCAACGCCAACAGAATGTAGCCAATTTACAAAAAGACGAATTCGGCAAAGACAGCAACGACGCCCTGATGACGAAATTTAACCAATTTACCACGGACAAATTCCGCAGAGCCGGCTTGGCAAACGAGGTAGTGAAGAGAGGCTTAGATAAAAAAGTGGATGGCAAGCGACTTGATGGCTATTTGGAAGACGCGAAAGACATGGGAGCGACTAAAGACATCGTGGAAAATGCCCCGCATTATGCCGGCAGAGTCGCTAATTTAGCGGAAATGCAAAAGAAAGATCCGACTATTACAAAAGAAAATTACCAGGAAAAAGCCATTGAAGCCGCTATGGACAAATTCAAGCCCGGCAAAACTGATTCTCTTTCAGTTGAAGCCATAGAAAAAGTTGCTAAATATTTCAAAAAGGGTCAGCTCGAACGCTTAGCTAAAGAGGGCAGTACCGAACAACTAAGGGCGGTAGAAAGGGTCGCGGAAAAATTGATAAAGGAAGGCCAAGAAAATCATTCGCTTGTTGAATTTTCGCGAAATAATCCCTCTATGCAGCAAACAATCGTCAAGCCAGCGGCAACAACAAAGCCGGTAATAGAAGTCGTTGAAACAAGAAGAAAAAAAGAAGGTCCGCCGGTTGGATTTAAAACATAATTTATGACTGAAACAAAAACCACAATTATAGAATTCTTAAACCTTCCCGAACCAATAAGGGTCTGGTTGTCGTCTTCGGAAATTGTCTATTTAATTTTGGATATAAACCGCAAACTTAATTTTAAAGGGGAGAAAATGCGCATTATACCGACTGCGGTTCTGCGGCTGGCTCTTCACGATTTATCGCCGGAGAATTTCGTTTCTGAAATCAGCGACAAATTAGGCCTAACTTTTTCGGCTGCCAAAATATTAGCTCAAGAAATCGAGGAAAGGGTTTTGCGGCCGATTGAAGTTCCTCTGAGAAACGAGATTGGTGTTGATATAAGAGCAATATACACGAACGCTGAACAACCCGCGCCAACATCAACGCCAACCACGCCACCTTCAACGCCATCTTCTTTCGTAGAACGTTCCGTTCCTATTCGCACTATTCCGCCTGCGGTGAGCCGAGTCGAACCGCCGGCGCAACCGATGCCCCGACCATATGTGCCACCCCCGCAGTTACCTCCTAAGTCAATCACTAATACTCCGCCTCAACCGCCATTAATACAGACCGAGCAAGCGGCGCACCCGCCAAAAAATAATCCACCTCAATAATATGCAGTTCCAGGTTCCACAATTTATAGAAACGGAAAGTAAGCTGATCGGCCCGCTGACGCTTAAGCAATTTATTTATCTAGCTATCGCCGGTTTAATAAGCTTTTCTTTGTTTTTTATTTTAAAAACCGTTGTCTGGATTATGTTTTCAATCGGGCTTGGAATTATCGCCGCCGCCCTTGCCTTTATTAAATACAACGGCCGCCCGTTGGTGGTAATTCTCCAAAGCGCATTGGCTTATTTATGGAAACCGAAATTATACCTTTGGCAAAAAAAAGAGTTGATGGCGGATGAAAAGGAAATAAAAATCCCATCGGAGGGGCCGGTTTCCAGATTGAAAAATGTGTGGCTGAATCTCATCACCAAGAAACCGCCGATTAACAAGGTATAATAAATGTAAGGCGTTATGGCAAAAGAATCCCAATCAACACAACAGCTTATAGATATACAGAGCGTTCGCGAAAATACGCTGATTCTTAAAAACGGATCGCTACGTAAAATCTTAATGGTTTCCGGAGTTAATTTTGACCTGAAATCGGAGGAGGAGCAGGGGTTGATTACCTATGCTTATCAAAACTTTCTTAATAGCCTTGATTTCTCGGTTCAAATTTTCGTTCATTCTCGGCGCTTAAATATAGAAGAGTACCTTAAAAAACTTGATACCCGGCAGACCGAAGAAGAAAACGATCTTTTAAAAACGCAGATAGCCGGCTATCGGGAATTTGTCGCGAGTTTCGTCAGTCAGAATCCAATTATGTCCAAGACATTTTTTGTAATAGTCCCGCTTGACCCAATCCAAATTCCCGGCGGCGCTTCGGGAATTACCGCGAAATTTTTCGGCGCTTTTAAAAAAAGCTCGCATCAACCGGCGCAAGACCAAGAAAAAGATTTTCAACACAACATTCTTCAATTAAACCAGAGGGTGGACCGGGTAGTGAGCGGACTGACCGCAATCGGCCTACAAGCCGCGATTCTGGACGATTCAACGATTATAGAACTCTTTTACAATTTATATAATCCCGAATCGGTTGAGAAAAAAGGATTGGCAATCGCCAAGGAAGGCGGCCTCGGACGAAACATTACCGACATCATCGCCCCGCCGGCAATGGAAATGAATTCCAATTATCTCAAGCTTGGAAATAAGTTCGCCAAAACGATATTCGTCTTTACTTATCCCCGATACCTCGCTGGCGGATGGTTTTCTCCAATTATTAATTTGGCCGATCTTTTGGATATTTCAATCTTTATTCATCCGGTGGATACCGCTTTGGCATTAAAAAACTTACGCAAAAAAGCCGCCCAAGTGCAGGCGGAATTGATGGAACAGGGAGAAAAAGGAATGGTGCGGAATCCGATACTGGAAACCGCCTTTCAAGACATTGAATCGCTCCGCGATTCTCTGCAACAGGGACAGGAGCACTTATTTAATGTAGGCGTCTACATTACTATATATGCCGATACGCTGGAAAATCTTAATAAGTTGGAGGCGCAAATCAACTCTATTTTGGAAAGCAAGCTCATTTACGCCAAAAGCGCTATTTTCCAGCAAATAGAAGGATTAGGCTCGACTCTTCCTATCGGGCGCGATCATCTTTTAATTCACGCTCCTCTTAATTCCGGTCCGGTTTCCTCTTTCTTTCCGTTTGTTTCCGCGAATCTTACCTCCGATGAAGGAATTTTGTACGGCATTAACCGGCACAACAACACCTTGATAATATTTGACCGATTTTCACTGGAGACCGCTAATATGGTGATTTTTGCAAAATCGGGCGCCGGCAAATCCTATGCCACCAAGCTGGAAGCCCTGCGACTACTGATGACCGGCACCGATGTGTTGATAGTGGACCCGGAAAATGAATATGAACAGCTTGCTAAAACTGTCGGCGGCAGTTTCTTTAAAATTTCACTGGCTTCGGAAAATCACATCAATCCTTTTGATATTCCCATTGTGCCGGCAGGAGAAAATCCGGCGGATGTTCTAAAATCCCACATTGTCAGTTTGGCCGGCCTTATCAAGTTAATGCTCGGTGAAATTACCGCCGAAGAAGAAGCGCTTCTGGACCGGGCGATTTCGGAAACTTACGCCGCTTCCGACATAGTGCCGGGTAAAGATTTTTCCAAGATGCAACCGCCGCTTTTGGAAAATCTCCAAACGCTTCTTGAAAATATGGAGGGTGGCCGCGAGCTGGCGGAACGCCTCTACCGATTTACTAAAGGAAGCTATGCCGGATTTACAAACCGACCGACCAATATTGATATTCGCAATAGACTGATCGTTTTCTCTATCCGAGACTTGGAAGACGAACTAAGGCCGGTAGCGATGTATATAATTCTGAGTTTTATTTGGAATCTTATTCGGGCGGAGCTGAAAAAACGAGTGATGATTATTGATGAGGCGTGGTGGATGATGAAATATAAAGATGGCGCGTCTTTCCTTTTCGGACTGGTAAAACGCGCCAGAAAATATTTCTTGGGAATTTCCACTATCACTCAAGACGTGGAAGATTTCCTGAATTCGGCTTATGGCCGCCCCATCATCACTAATTCCTCGCTGCAGATATTATTAAAACAATCACCGGCAATGATTGAGGGCGTGGCAAAAACATTTAATCTGACCGAGGCGGAAAAGGGATTGCTTTTGGAAGCCGTAGTCGGCCAAGGATTGTTTTTTGCCGGCCCTAACC
>CAYHZT010000013.1:0-17233 GCA_964361325.1 uncultured Candidatus Saccharibacteria bacterium | reverse complement strand
TTTACTGGGCTTTGCATAACGAGGAGATTTATCACATCGAAAATTGCCCAATCCGCGAAGAGCCCCTGCACGCGCTTCCTCGCGCACAGCGCAAGGAACTCGAAGAAAAGCATGGAGTAGTATTGTCGGAATGGGCCGATTTGTGCCCGGTTTGTCGGCATCGGCTGAAAACCGAATTTAATTCCGATTATTCAAAGTTTAAGGTCTGTAAAGATCACATTTCCATCCGCGCCGGACGTTATTTCGCTTCGGTGGATCCGACTGACCCGATTTCGTTTGATAAAGCAAAACTTATCGGTTCGGTAACGCTTGGCGAAAAAGAAGGCGACCCGACGGCTTTTGAGCTGGACGGCGCTTATCACCGCGCCAATCGCGGCATTCTGGAATTCGTAGAAGTATTCCGCAATGAAACGGAATTTTTGTATTCCTTACTAGAAGCCACTCAAAGCAAAACAGTGGAATCTCCGGCGGGCCGCACCGAAAAGATTTTCATCGACACGGCAATTATTGCGCACGCCAACGAACCAAATTGGAAAAAGTTTGAGAAAAACGATGATAATGAAGCGCTGGTTGACCGTTTGGTGCGCGTGGAAGTAAAAAACAACATTCGTTTAAACGAGCAGATTGAAATCGTCAAAAAACTGACCCGCCCGACCTGCCATTTGGCGCCCCAAACACTTGAAACGATAGCTATGTTCACGATTTTGACCCGCATTCAGCCGTCCGAAAAGACCAAGGGTTTAATCAATAAAGTTCTGATTTATAACGGCGACGAAGTTGAAACAGACGCTCCGAGCGCAGCTGAATTACGAATTGAAAAACCGCGCGATGGCTGGATTGGCATCACTAATCGAGATGCCGCTAAAATCTTGGAAAAGGCGATTGGGGTTCGTCGGCCTGACGAAGAACCGTGCGTGGCTCCGCCAGACTTGTTCAAAATAATTTCCGAGTTTTGTATCAATTCTAAAAAACCCATACCCGCCGAACTTCTTGAAACCGCTATGGAGTGGTATGCGGGAATGATTGTCTCGCAATTTACTTCTATTGGAAAGGATTGCCAGGACGTCTGTTCCAGCTTTTACGTGGCTTATCTTGCCGCGATTACGAAACTACTGCAGGAAGAGACACTCACTCCCGAAGCAGAAAACTTGGTCAGCATAGTGGAATCCCGATTACCCAGCGAGAACGGAGAAAAAAACGCCCTGCGTCAGCTGATTATCGGGCAAAGCTTTTTCGAAACTTCTCTGGTAATCAGAAACGGTATTTATGACTTTGTTGCTCGAGACGTTATTATTCCGAAGCTGGATCAATTAATTGTCCAGGGTAAACGCGAAAATTTGGACAAAGATGATCAATACTGGATTAAATACTTCCAGGAATACTTCAAATCTTTGGGCTACTGCGAGCGTTGCATTAAAGTAGTCGCGGAATGGCTGATCACCTCCGAGTTAATAGGATAAATAATCGCCCTCCGATGGACATCGGAGGGATTTTTTTATATCCTAGAGGCACGTTCTTTGAAAAACAACAAATAAAGCAAGGAGGCAAGTATGGCTAGTTTACGAGACTGTCGCAAAGGAAAAGTTACTCATCGGCTGATTGAAGATGTCAGACGCCACGAAGAAATGAAGAAAAAGGCGACGAAGGATGATATCGAAAGTTTAATCGCTCAACTACCTACGATTGTCGGCGGCGACCGCACAAAAACGTTTCGGTTACAGATTCGAAGCTTGATTGAACCGCGTTTCGTTTTTGGTTCGAAAGAGAGCGGAGCTAGCGGGATGTCAGAAGGAGATACCGCTGGCGATCAGCACGTTGAAGATGCTTTAAAGGAAGTTTGGCATTTTTCCGCTCAGGAACTATTAGATTTGATGCTGGAAGATATTGAAATACCTGACCTTTCGGAAATTTACAAAGGCGCTAAAGCAACTCGCGACAAGTACCGAGTCCGAGGCGTAAAACGAAACGGCGCGTTATTTCGACTGGCTAAAAAAGAAACGGTTAAAAACAAGATTGCGCGCGAACGAGTGTTGGCTAAAAAGGGCAGGGTGCCGCCGGAACGATTTGAAGATGCCGATCGGCGCTTCCGTTACCTTAAGGCAATTCCAGACGCCGACGAAAAGGCGCTGGTTTTTCTGATTATGGACATTTCCGGATCAATGGATAGCGGTAAAAAATATATCGCCAAAGCATTTTACTTTTGCCTGACGGAAATTTTGCGACGCCATTATCAAGACGTGGAAATAGTTTACGTCTGTCACGATACCGAGGCATCGGAGAGAACCGAGGAAGAATTTTTTAAGGCAGGTCTTGCCGGCGGAACGACTATTTCAGCGGGTCTGGAAAAAGCCCTGGAAATCTACAACGAGCGCTATGCTCATCAAGAACAAAACGTTTACGTTTGGCACGCTACCGATGGAGATAATTTTGACGCGGATAACATCAAGGTAACGCAGGCGCTCGAGGCGCTTTGTGAAATAACAGAGCTGATTGGAATCTGCGAAATTAAACCTTCAGGTAATTCAATCTCTAATATTTCGAAGATTGAGGATTTACAGAAACAGTATTCTCATTTCGTTCTCACGAAAATCTTTAATAAAAAAGAAATTCGCGGGGCCCTAATCAGTTTCTTAAACCAGAGAAGGGGATTGAAAAAATGAGCAATCTTCAACAACTGCAATACTGGCTGGACAGAGTGGAAGATTTAGCCGGAGAGATGAGCCTAACGTTCTATCCTCAAAAGTTTGTTCTTTGTAATAAAGAAAAAATGCTGGAAAGGCAGGTTTATCACGGCGGTTACCGCATGTATTCGCACTGGAGTTTTGGCAAAAAATATATGATTGACAAAATTCTTTACGAAAACAAATTTTTCTTTTTGCCTTATGAAATGGTGGTGAATACCAACTCCTGCGAAGCGTTTCTGCTTGCCGACAACCCGCTGGTCTATAACATTCTGATCGCAGCTCACGTCTACGCCCATAATGATTTCTTCAAACATAATAAAGCATTTCAACTAACCCAACCGGAACGAATTCAATACCGGATCCGAAAAGGGTGCAATCTGATTGACGATTACTCCAAGAACCCAAAAATCGGCCAAGAAAAAGTCGCTAAGCTATTGGATGCCGCCCACGCCGCAATGTTTACAAATTGCGGGCAGAGCCTGTCCGACCAGGGCACTATTTTGGATTTTATTGTTGAAAATGCCGAACATTTGGAAGATTGGGAATTGAATATTCTTAAATTTATCCAAACCGTAAACGGACACTTAATGCCCCAGATGCGAACGAAAGTAATGAATGAGGGTTGGGCGACATTCTGGCATTACCGTATGTTGGAAAAATTAGCGAAAGAAATTAAAGAAAAACTTTCCTTCAATGATTACTTTAACGCGCATCAATTACATTTATCGGTTATCCGGCTCGGACACGATATAAGCGTTTTGAACCCTTATCGAATTGGGTTCGCCGTTTGGAGTAAAATTGCGAAAACTCACGGGGAACCGTTTATGTTCAATGTCCGCCAAAATCAAACCGACCACGAATTTTTACTTAATCACTTCACCGGTCAAGATTTCGTATACAGGTGGTTCCTAAAACCAGGCTACGTTGATCGAGTTATAGTAAAAAATCCCGATAATAAACCCTGGGACGTAATATCGCCCAAGGATCGATCCGATAAAATCGCGGAGTACGTAAATCTAGTTAAAAGTTCAATCTGGACTAACGGAACCCCAAGATTTCAACTCTCTGTTCAACACGTAGACAATAAACCGGCGCTTATTATCAAGCATATCTTTGACGGTCGAGTGTTAAACCAAAACGAAGTTTTTGGAACACTAAGACTGTTAAACTATTTATGGCGGGGGAAGATAATGCTTCAGACACGTAAAGTTAATAAAGACGATATCGTTCCGGTTACCTGGACTTGCTTTGATAAGGGAAAATTAATAGAAATAAATTTAAGCACTTGAATCATAGAACCGCTCAATACCTACCTATAGTAGGGAAGAGCGGTTTTTTATTTGATTACCTGTCGCACAAGAATGGTTTTGCGACATATCCCTGCGGCAAACTAAAAGACCCCCGAACTTGGGGGTCTTTTCTATTTTCTGTCTTCTAGAGGGCCTTCAACTGATCCTCTTTGTATTTTATTATCGCCTGGACTACCTGCGAATCGCTTTCTAAATCTTCTATAAACAAAACTTGGTCGCGGTTGATCTTCATTGCGTCTTTAGGCTTATGAAGCTCGGAAGCCCCTAATTTAGCTAAACTAATAGACTGACGAGGCTCTGGCTGTGTTTTACCCTGTACCGGCTGTAAAACCTCGCTAACCTGCAAATAATAGACATCTTTAAGGTCAAGATAGTTGGAATTTATATTTGACGCCTTACCAAAATAAACTTGGCCATTACTTAAGAAAACCGCTTGATAGCTCGGACTGCCGCTCAACGGCCCAAGCGTTAAACCGTTTTTCCATAAATAATATCCCAACAAAGCAAGCAGCACGATCGCCATTAATAATACGAAGGTTGTTAATTTTTTCCTTGGTTTTGTGTTTTCCATATAATAATAATTTTAAAGCAACTCAAATATAAAGCAAGTGGGGGATGTGAATAATAATGTCTCCCCTATTGGCATTATATAAGAGTCAATATTTCCGCCCCGCTTTCCTTTATTACAATCGTATGCTCAAAATGCGCTGATAAACTGCCGTCGGCAATCGCAAAACTGTCGTCTTTGTTTTGAATAATCTTAGCGGTGCCGATGCTAACCATAGGTTCAATGGCCAAAACCATGCCCGGTTTCAATAAAATGCCCGTTCCCCGCTCCCCTTCATTAAAAACACTGGGGTCTTCATGTAATTGCCGGCCTATGCCATGCCCGGTCAATCCGTCAACAACTTTAAAACCGTAGCCAGAAACCTCTTTATTGATAGCCCAGCCTATATCGCCGAGATGATTTCCCGACTTTGCTTGCTTAATGCCGGCATAGAGCGCTTTTTCCGTAACCTTAATAAGTTTTTGCGCCCTGGCGCTAATTTTGCCGATGCCCACTGTCCAGGCGGCGTCGGCGTACCAGCCGTCATAAATAACGCCAAAATCTAATTTTAAAACATCACCGAACTCCAGGCGATAATTATTCGGCGTACCGTGAACCACTACATCGTTAACGGAAGTGCAAATTGAATTTGGATAGGGCTTTTTGGCGCCATATGGCCGATAACCCAAAAAAGCCGGCTCGCCGCCGGCTTTTTTAATTAATTCTTCGGCTAGTTTATCAAGACTTTTTAGGGTTTTACCCTCCTCCGCTTGGGCCAGAATAATTTTGGCCACGGTGGCCAGAATTTTTCCCGCCTTCCGGATTTTGGCGATTTCTTCCGAAGTTTTTATCATAATTTAAGTTTCTTTTTAATTTCGACAAAAACATCAAATGGCATAGCAGAAGCGGTTACTTTGTTAATTTTATAATTTCTTTTTTCCAGTTCGGCGATAATCGGCTTAGTACGTTCTTCGTATTCTTGAATGCGGGTCTCCAGCACTGCCGGATTATCCACGGCTCTCGTGCGCAACACACCGCCGCAAAGCGGGCAGGTTTTATGTTTATGAGCGACATCGCTGTATAGAATCGCGGTGGCGCAGACCGAGCAAACTAACCGGTTTTTATTGCGCTGGATGGCGGCCTTAGGATCAATATCCAAAAAAACAAAAAAGACGTTATTTTTACCGTATTGTTCATTTAGTATATCAACTAAACCGCGGTTCGAGTCGTCGCCAAACGCCTCAAACATTGTCCTCGGCGAACCGCTGAAAACGATGCTAAAACCGGCCTTGGAAACGTCGACGGTTTTTTCTTCGGTAATTTTCAAAACAAAACTTGGCGTAAGCAGTTTGCCGCTTTCAAACAGTTTTTTTTCTTCCTGAATTACAGGATCATTATTACTGTCCGGGTCGTTCACGGCTTGTTCTAAAAATTTTCCGGTATCAAAATGAATGAAATTTTTAGTCCAGGCCAAAAGATTCGCCTGTGTCCCCTTCCCCGAGCCGGGCGGTCCATAAATTACTACAGCTTTTTTCGCCATAGAAAAATTATACCACAATGGGTAAATTGAAAATTCTATTGCAATCCTTCGTATTCGCGCAGAGTAAGTTCCGAATCAAGTTGTTTAACGGTTTCCAACGCCACAGAAACAACAATCAAAAGCGCGGTGCCGCCGATAGTCAGGGTCGCGACGCCAGTCAAAAGCTGGGTAATATTCGGCAAAATCGCGATTAATCCAAGAAAAAGCGCGCCGAACAAAGTAATGCGACGGGTTAATTTGCTTAAAAATTCCCCTGACGGTTCGCCGGGACGAATACCGGGAATAAAGCCACCGCTTTGCTGGAGATTTTTGGCGATTTCCTTTGGATCAAAAGTAATTGCGGTATAAAAATAAGTAAACACTACCACTAAAGTGAAGTAGATAATGCTGTAAAGAAGCTGATTACTTAATAATTGATTTACGCTATTTTGGATAGTAACCGAAAGATCGGGAGAAAAAATAGCAACGAGTTGCCCGAAAAACTGCGGAAAAAGCATGATAGAAATGGCAAAGATAATCGGAATAACGCCGGCCTGATTGATTTTTAACGGCAAATAACTTGCCACTCCTCCGTAAACACGATTGCCTCGAATACGCTTGGCATACGAAACCGGCACTTTACGCTCTCCCTGATTCATAAACACCACGCCGGCGATAATCACGACGCTCAAAACCGCGAAAGCAATATATGACGTCACCTGAATGGGATTAAAATTGACGACTGCATTACGAATCGCCACCGGTAATCCGCCGACAATACCGGCAAAAATTATAAGCGAAACGCCATTGCCGATTTTTTGTTCCGTAATAAGCTCGCCGATCCAAGTCAAAATCATAGTACCGGCCGTCACAATCAGAACATTAAGAAGTAGTCCGCTTGTTGAAAGCTGGCCCAAGACTCCCTGACTGGTTAAAAGATTTAAAAATCCATAGCCTTGCAAAGCCGCCAACGGAACCGTCAGATATCGCGAGTAACGATTGAATTTTGCCCGGCCGGCCGCTCCTTCTTCGTAATACATAACCTTTAGCGACGGAAATATCATCGTAAGCAGCTGCATTATAATAGTAGCGGTAATGTAAGGCCCGACGCCCAACAAAGCAACTGACAAATTAGAAAGACCGCCGCCGGAAAAAATGTTTAAAAAGCCGAAAATCTGGCTGGAATTAAGAAGCTGATTCAGACGACCCACATCGATTCCGGGGATTGGAATATTGGCAAGAACACGGAAGGCCAAAAGCCCCAATAAAACAAAAAATATTTTTCGGCGCAGATCGGGAATTCGAAATATTTGTAAAATCTTATTGGTCATACTAATCCACTTTGCCGCCGGCTTTTTCTATTTTTTCCTTAGCTGATTTTGAGAACGATAAACCGGAAACAATTAAAGCTTTTTTAATTTCTCCGCCGCCAAGAATTTTTACCTTTTTACCCAAAATCTCGGCGTTGATCAGTCCGTCTTTGGCGTATTTTTCCAAATCTTTGACGTTCAAAAGCTCAAGCTTGAAGGTATTGGGCTTATTCTTAAGCCCGCGCAATTTAGGCAAGCGCTGGATATAATCTCGCTCCGCCGGGCGTATACGCCTTCCGGCGCGGGATTTCTGACCCTTTTGACCCTTACCAGAAGTCGTGCCTCGCTTACCTCCACGTCCCACGCGGGGTTTTTTAGCTTTTAACGGGTGTTGGGGTTGTAATTGATGAAGTTGCATATCTTTGTTTTATAAATTCTAAACTTTTAACTTCTTAAGCGCCTCTATTGTTGCCAACGCGTTCGTCAGTTTATTTGGCGTGCGTCCAAGACATTTCGCGGTGGCATCTTTTATGCCAGCCAAAGAAAGCACGACACGGACAGCTCCTCCGGCCTTTAAGCCGTGACCGTTAACCGCCGGCTTAATTTTGACGCGAGCGGCGCTAAATTTAGCTTCTACTTCGTGAGGAATCGTGCGGCCGCGCAAGGAAACTGTCATTATGTTTTTCTGAGCGTCATGTTTGGCCTTTGAAACAGAAGACGCAACGTCTAAACCCTTGCCGATGCCAATACCCACTCTCCCCTTCTCGTCGCCTAATACTACCGTGGCGCGAAAACGAAATCTTTTTCCGCCCGCTACCACGCGAGTAACCCGGCGAAGGTCCAACACCTTATCCTTAAAGCCCGGCGGATTTTGTTCTTTTGGTTTTCTATACATAATTTTATAATTTTAATCCGGTTTCGCGAGCCCCTTCGGCAACCGCTTTTACGCGACCGTGATATTTATAATGCGACCGATTGAAAATTGCCGTTTTAACTCCAAGTTTTTTGGCTTTTTGAGCAAGCAGTTCGCCCATGACTTTCGCATCGGCGGTTTTTTTCTGCCCTTTCTTGGCTACTTCTTTACTGGAAACCGCGGCTACGGTATGCCCCTTAGCGTCATCAATAAGTTGAGCATAGGTATACTTATTGCTGCGAAAAACAGACAGACGTGGTTTTTCGGCGGTCCCAAAGATCCGCGCCCGATTGCGTTTCTGTCTTAATCCCCGATTTAAATTTTTTCTAAAAATTTTGTTTTTCATAATTTTAAGCGGCAGCCGCTCCGGTACCGGCAACTTTTTTACCTGCCTTACGGCGGATAACTTCTCCACGGTAATGGATGCCCTTGCCTTTATACGGTTCCGGCGGCTTTATTTTCCTTATTTTAGCGGCCGCTTCTCCGACAAGCGCTTTATCAATGCCGGAAATTTTGATGGTATTTTTTTCAAGCGACAATTTAACGCCAGCCGGCGGACTGTATTTGACCGGATGAGTGAATCCAACAGTTAAAACTAAGTTTACCCCGTCCATAGTAGCTTTAAAACCGATACCCTCTATTTCCAACACTTTAAGAAAACCCGCGCTAACTCCCTGAACGGCATTTCTAGCTAAAGAAACGTTTGTTCCAATATTTAATCTTCCTTGCCGAACGTCTTGTTGCGTCGTAAAAGACAGCTTGCCATCGTTTAATACAACGCTCACGTAAGGCAGGACCGGCACTGAAAGTTTACCCTCTTTGCCGGAAAATTCTAAGACCGAGCCGTTAATTTTGACTTCGACGCCTTGCGGTATTACTAAAGGTTTTTTTGCTAGTTTAGACATGTTATTTATAGTGAGCTTGTTGAACTACCAAATTTCAAATAATAATTGCCCGCCTAATTTCTGCTTTCTTGCTTCATGAGAAACCATAATTCCTTTAGGCGTGGAGACTACCGCGATACCGTATCCTTGTTTCACTTTTCTAAAATCCCGATATCCGCCAAAAAGCTGGCGGGACGGCGTGCTCAAAAACTTAATGCCGTTAATCGCGCCTCGACCATTTTCCGCGTATTTCAACTTAATTTCAATAATACGCTTAGGCAGACGTCCTTTCTTAGCAACACTTTCCACGTATTGGCTTTTTCCTAAAACTTCAGCCACCGCAAAATCCATATCCGAATAAGGCACTTTGATAGTGTTCTTTTTTGCTTGCTGGGCATTTTTAATTTGTATGAGTAAATTTGTGTACATTTTACCAGGAAGATTTTTTTACGCCGGGAATCTCGCCTCGGCCAGCCAATTCGCGGAAACAAATGCGGCAAATGCCAAATGTGCGCATAAACCCTCGCTTGCGACCGCAGCGAAAACATCGCCTCACGATACGAGTAGAAAATTTCGGCGGTTTTTGCGAACGAGCTACAACGGATTTCTTAGCCATCTTTTTGTACGATTTTCTGCATCGGGATTCCGATTTGTTTATAAAATTCGACGGCTTTTTCGCGAGTATTCAGATGTTTGGGAACCACGGTGATCTCTACGCCAAAACTTACCTTTGAATTCTCCGGAACGATCTCCGGAAAAACCAAATGATCTTTAATCCCAAAAGATAAGTTGCCGCGCCCGTCGATGCCTTTAGGGCTGATACCCCGAAAGTCCCGAACGCGAGGCAAGACTACTTTAGTTATTTTATTCAAAAATTGCATCATTCTTTTTCGGCGCAAAGTTGCCTGCAGACCGACGATTATCCCCTCGCGCAGCTTAAAACCGGAAATAGATTTGATTGCCGGTCGTAATTTTGGTTTTTGGCCGATAATACTGGAGAATTCACTGATGATTGCCGGTAAAACTTTATCGGTAAAATTTGGCTGACTAGAAAGCCGCCCGATGCCGGTGTTGACCACTATTTTTTCTAACTGCGCTTGATGATTTTCGGTCTTGTTCATAATATTTAAATTTCTGTCTTGCAATTTTTGCATTGGCGAGACTTGGTTTTGGTTTCTTCGTTGATTTTAGAACCGACGCGCGTCGCTTTTTTGCAGCTAGGACAAAATAGCATAACTTTTGAAATATTTAAAGGGCGCGGCAAAGTAATAACCTGCCCCTTTTCTCCCTGCTTTTTTGGACGAGAATGTTTCTTAAAAAGATTTAGTCCTTCGATTAACACTAAATTTCCGCGCGGATCGACGCTTAAAATCTTGCCGGTCTTGCCGCTGTCCTTTCCTGAAATTATTTGCACTGTGTCGCCTTTGTGTATTTTCATATGTTTAAAGCAATTCTTCCGCCAGTGAGGCGATGCTTTCAAAACCTTTTTCTTTTACTTCGCGCGGCAGGGGTCCGAAAACACGGGTCCCTCGCGGCTCCTTTTTGTCGTCAATTAAAACTACGGCGTTTTCGTCAAAACGAATATAAGAACCATCGTCGCGGTGAATCACCTTTCTTTGGCGCACGACAACAGCTTTAACAACGTCTTTTTTCTTAATGGCCTTGCGGGGTTCGGCAATTTGAACGGAGGCAACTATAACGTCGCCTACTTCGGCATAACGCCGGCGGCTACCGCCTAAAACCCTGAAACACCGGACCACCCGGGCTCCGGAATTATCGGCAACTTTTAAAATAGATCTTTCTTGTATCATAATTTTTAATCGATCTTGGCAATAACCTTCCAACGCTTATCTTTAGAAATCGGCCGAGTTTCTTCAATAATAACCTTATCCCCTACCTTGTAAGTTTTGTCTTCATCGTGGGCTTTGAACCGATTAGTTACTTTAAAATATTTTAGATATTTTGGATGTTTTCTTGTATGCGTGACGGCCACTACGGCAGTTTTCTGCATTTTGTCGGATACGACTACCCCCTGAAGCTGTCTCCGCTGCACGGCAGGTTTAGATTGTGGTTTTTTATTTTCCATGAATGAAAGTTAGGATGCGCGCGATTGTTTTTTTGACCTTTTGTATTTCTCTGACATTTTTAACCTTACCGGCGGCTAAATCTGTTTTGAGGTTCCATAAACGGTCGCGATTTTCCGCAAGATTTTGTTTTAATTCCGCCACTGGCTTGATTTTCAATTGTTCGAGTTCGTTTTTCTTCATATTATTTGGTAATTATCCGCGTCCGAAGCGGCAATTTATGGCCGGCAAGACGCAAGGCCTCTCTAGCAACCTTTGGTTCGACGCCGTCCATTTCAAATAAAACCCTACCCGGCTTCACCGGGAAAACATAATGATCCACACTTCCCTTACCGCCTCCCATAGTAAGTTCCGGCGGACGTTTAGTGATAGGTTTGTCGGGGAAAATCCTGATCCAAACCTTACCCTCTCTTTTGATAAAATTACTGATGGTGCGCCGAGCGGCTTCAATTTGGCGCGAATTAACCCAAGCGGCGGTTTCCGCTTTCAAGCCAAAAGAACCGAAAGAAAGATGAGTTCCCCGGCTTTCTACTTTCCGATCGATAGATCGGCCCTTTTGCCATTTTCTATGTTTTACTTTTTTGGGCATCAACATATATTTATTTTTACGCCTTATCGCGCTTAATAGTCGCGTCTTTATCAAAAACTTCGCCCTTATAAATCCAAACCTTTATACCCACGGTTCCGTAGGTATTAAAAGCAGTGGCTTCTCCGTAATCAATATTGGCACGCAGAGTCTGCAACGGCAGCTTGCCCTTTGCCAACCATTCGCGTCGGGCAATTTCCCCACCGTCCAAGCGGCCGGAAAGTTTAATTTTTATACCCTGGACTTCTTTCGGATTGCTCATCGCGTTTTCAATATATCGCTTCATAGTTCGACGAAACGGCAAACGCTTTTCTAAATCCCACGCCAGAGATTGGGCGGTGTATTGAGCCGAAACTTCCGAGCGGCGTAATTCTTCCACGTTTAGACTAATGGCAAATTTAGCGACTTGCTTGCGTTTGAGGAAAAGCTTTTTTAGCTCCGTATCAATCGCTTTAGTTAAATCTTCAATGCCTTTACCGCCACGGCCAATTACCAGACCCGGACGGGCGGCTTTAATTATAATTCGGAAGGTATTATCGCCGCTTCGTTCTATTTCAATGCGAACAATGCCAGCCATTGCGATTTTTTGATTGACTATTTTACGGATCAAACAATCTTCCTCTAAGAAGTTTTTAAAATTTTTCGTCTTGGGTATCCAGCGAGAAATCCAGTTATTAACAATGCCCAGACGATATGAAAATGGTCGAATTTTTTGTCCCATATTGGCAATTATGAATACAACATCCTTCCCAATTGAAGGCCGCGACCTTGTGTCTGATTTCTAGGCGCGCGAGCGAAGAAATAGACTCTATTCTGAGCGAGCGCAACAACAAAATCAGCCAAGGTCGCGCCTCCCGTCCAGGTAATGAAATTTTGCCCACTGCCTTTGTTGCTCGGGCTTGTAATAGAGTCTATTACTACGCCCTCGCGTCGTGGCATTGAAGCAAAATTTCTATTATCAATTGTAGAAGATATTGTATTCATAATCGCTATACGGACTGACGCCGGAATAATCTCCGGAAGAGTCCGCCCTTTTCTTTAGGAATTACTTTCTTGGATTCTTCCGCTTTCGGATGAACGCGTTCTTTTTTGGTTTTAGTTTTTTTAACCGGCGGATTTATGACAAAACGATCCTGGAAAGCGCTATTGGCTTCTTGAAGAACTACGGTTACGTGACTCATTTTTTTATGAATCGGGGTTGCCCGTCCTTGAGCGCGCGGCAAAATACGCTTGAGCATAGGCCCTGGATCCACCCTGATAGCGGCAATGAAAAGCCGGGCCGCGTCTAACTTATTGTTGCGAGCATTAGCCACGGCGGAACGGACTAATTTCAAAAGCGGCTTGGCCGAGCGTTGAACTCTTAACAAAAGTTGGGCCTCGGCCTCTTTAACCGAAAGGCCTCTGATAGTGTCGGCAATCAAGCGCACCTTGCGAGGAGCGATTTTAAGATAATTAAGTTGTGCTGATTGCTGTTTGGCCATGGCTATTTTTTAGTTTCCGTTGAAGTTTTTGCCGCTTGCGATTTTTGAGTTTCGGCTACTTGTTGAGCCGCTTCCAATTCCCGTTGCATTTTACCGCCATGCTTTACAAATTTACGCGTCAGCGAAAATTCTCCCAATCGATGGCCGACCATTTCTTCTTTAATTAAAACCTCCACAAAAATTTTCCCGTTGTGAATGCCGAAAACATAACCAACCATTTCCGGAGCGATAGACGAATCGCGCGCCCAAGTTTTTATCACGGTCCGATCGCCCACCTTTAACTTAGCCACCTTTTTAAGAAGCTTTTCATATACGTATGGGCCTTTTTTTGAACTTCTACTCATGTTATCTGATTTTTGGACGACGTTTGATAATAAAAACGCTTGACCACTTTTTCGCATGGCGAGTCTTATGGCCGCCGGTTACTTTACCCCACATAGTCTTGGGACGTTTTGTGCCTCGCGGCTGAGCGCCTTCACCGCCTCCATATGGGTGATCTACCGGATTCATCGCGGAACCTCGAACGGTCGGACGAATACCCAACCAACGGGATCGGCCCGCCTTTCCGATGTTCACCAGATTATAGTCGGGATTTGAAACTTGTCCAATAGAAGCCCAGGCTTCGGAAGACACTCTCCGCACCTCTTTGGAAGCCATACGAAGATCGGTCAGGCCGGCTTCGTGAGCCAAAATCTCGGCGTAAGAGCCAGCGGAACGCGCTAAACGACCTCCGCCGCCGGAACGAAGCTCGACATTGTGGATAAAAGAACCTATCGGGATATTTTTAATCTTCAAACGATTGCCGGGCTTGAGCGGCGCTTGTTCCGCAACTACGATTTCATCCCCCACTTTCATATCTTTGGGTGTTAAAATATAGCGACGCTCGCCATCCTTATAACAAATCAAAGAAATAAAAGCGGAACGATACGGGTCATACTCAATCGTTTCCACGCGAGCCGGAACGTTGGTCTTCTTTTGAATAAAATCCACCATCCGATAACTCTTTTTGTTGCCGCTCCCCTGATGACGCACGGTAATTACGCCGCGATTATTGCGACCGGAATTTGAGTGTATCTTTGAAGTTAAAGCCTTATGGGGTCTATTTGTAGTCAAAATCTTGGCATAATTAATGCCGCTCATTTGCCTTCTTGACGGACTGGTTGGTTTGTATTGTTTAATAGTATTCATTTTCGTTTATTAGTGCGGCATAATATCCAGTTTTTCGCCCTTCTTTAAAGTGACTATTGCCTTTCGATAACTCGGACGTTCGCTGACGTAACGACCGGTTCGGCGAGGCCGGGGCGGAATATTGATTACATTAATATCCGTAATATTAACTTTATAAATAGCTTCCAAGGCTTTTTTAATTTCCGGCGCGGCGGCTTTTTTATCAACCAAAAAAACATATTTACCCAACGTACTTAATCGAGTTGCTTTCTCGCTGATCAACGGCTGTGTAATTACAAACTTGTTCATTTTAGTTTTTTAAAATTATTTGATTTCTGCCACCGCTTGTTTATCAATCAAAATATTTTTGTATTTCAGAAGGTCTTCAACGTTTAAAGAAGCGCCGTGAAGGCTCTTGGCTCGCGGAATATTGCGAGCGGCGCGGCTGATTATTTTATTGTCTGTCGCGGCAACCAGCAGAGCGGGAAGAAAGATTTTAATCGCCGAAAAAAGCACTTTCGTTTTGGGCGTTTCCAACTTAAGCGAATCAATAATTTTAAGCCCGCCGTCCGCAAGTTTCTTGGAAAGAATTGAAAATACGGCGACGCGCAGCATTTTTTTATTGATTTTTTGAGTATAGTCGCGATCTTTTAACGGACCGTGAGTAACGCCACCGCCTTTCCAAAGCGGAGACCTGATTGAACCGTGCCTGGCGCGGCCGGTGTGTTTTTGCTTCCAGGGTTTTGCGCCGCCGCCCCTGACATCGCCTCGGTTTTTAGTATGCGCCCAGGGGTGACGCCGGTTAGCCGCTTGCGCAAGCATGACTTGGTGAACCAAATCCGGATTCCAATCACGCGCAAAAATTTTGTCGGAAAGTTCGATATCCCCTACTTTTTCTCCTTTTAAATTGTAGATTTGGGTTTTCATTTGGATACTTCAATCCTACCGCCGCGATTTCCGGGAACGGCACCGTTTAAAAATAAAATTCTGCTGTCGGCATTAATGTCCACTATCATAAGATTTTTTATAGTCACGCGATCCACGCCCATATGACCGGCCATTCTCCTGCCAGGAATAACGCGCTGAGGAGTGGTATTGCCGATGGAACCGGGACCACGCTGGCGATTTTTTTGACCGTGCGTAGCCGGACCGCCGTGAAAACCATGGCGCTTCACAACGCCCTGAAATCCTTTTCCTTTTGTAATTCCGCTGACCTTAACTAAATCGCCGGCTTTGAAAAGGTTTAAGTCGCCGTCTTCCATTTTAATCGGCGTTACCGGAAAAGCTTTATCATCCTTGAACAAATGGTCCATTTTTAATTTTTTACCAATCAATTTAATCATAGTTTTAAAAAAAATAACTGCTGAATCGCAGTCATTTTTTATGCGAACACTAGCCAGACAATGTTACACCATCTTAATCTCGATGTCCACCCCCGAAGGAAGGTTTAATTGAGAAAGCGATTCAATAATAGACTGGCTGGGATTTAAAATGTCTATTAATCGTTTATGGATGCGCAACTCGAACTGTTCCCGAGAGTCTTTGTCTATAAACGTGGAACGATTCACGGTATATTTTTTAATCTCGGTGGGTAGAGGAATGGGGCCAACCACTTGGGCGTCATGCCGCTTAGCGGTATCCACAATTTGACGGGCAGAATTATCTATCAGCTTATTGTCATAAGCTTTAATTCGCAACCGCAATTTTTCATGCTCTACTTCCTTGGTTTTAGGCATTACTTATTTAATGATCTTAGTCACTACGCCGGCGCCCACGGTTTTACCGCCTTCGCGAATAGCGAAGCGCTGTTTCTCTTCCAGGGCAACTGGAGCAATGAGCTTAACGGAAAAATTGATAGTGTCGCCAGGCATAACCATTTCCATACCCGCGGGTAAAGTCACTTCACCGGTAACGTCGGTTGTGCGGATATAAAATTGCGGTTTGTAACCCTTAAAGAACGGGGTGTGTCGGCCACCTTCTACCTTACTTAAGATGTACACTTCGGTATCAAACTCGGTATGCGGATTGACGCTACCCGGCTTGGCAAGCACCTGTCCGCGCTCCACGTTTTCTTTTTTTAAACCGCGAAGCAGAATACCGACGTTATCACCGGCCTGGCCGTCATCCAATAATTTATTGAACATTTCAATACCGGTTACGACTGTTTTTTGAGTAGGTTTTAAACCAATGACGTCTATTTCTTCGTTGATTTTTACCTTTCCCCTCTCGATACGTCCCGTAACAACAGTGCCACGGCCTTCAATGGAAAAAATGTCTTCGATCGGCATCAAAAACGGTTTGCTGACATCTCTGGCCGGGTCAGGAATAAATTCATCCAAAGCTTTTACTAAATCCAAAATCGGCTTAACGGCCGGATCTTCAAGAGATTTGGCCTCCAATGCTTTTAAGGCAGAACCGCGAATAATCGGAGTGGTGTCGCCCGGAAATTCATATTTTTTCAGAAGTTCGCGAACTTCGGATTCCACCAGATCAATCAATTCCGGATCGTCTACCATATCAACTTTATTTAAGAAAACGACAAGCGCCGGAACGCCCACCTGACGAGCAAGTAAAATATGCTCTCTGGTTTGAGGCATCGGGCCGTCAGCGGCGGAGACTACCAAAACCGCACCGTCCATTTGAGCGGCACCGGTAATCATATTCTTAATGTAATCGGCGTGGCCCGGAGCGTCGATGTGCGCGTAGTGGCGTTTTTCGGATTCATATTCCGAATGATGCAAAGCAATG
>CAYHZT010000012.1:18711-20000 GCA_964361325.1 uncultured Candidatus Saccharibacteria bacterium | reverse complement strand
TTTAAAATTTCGGACAATTCCTCGGGGTCAATATCGGCAACTTCATTCAAAACGCCGAACTTAAAATTATCAAAAAGCGATTGAGCGGTGGCAAACTCTTTTAAGCGCGCGAGTTCGCCGTCTTCGGATAAAGTAAAATGCTCCACCGTCAAAGCGGAGTGTTTTTTTCTGAATTCTTGCGCATACCATTGTAATTTTTTATCCCGCTGATAATTATCGGGGCCGGAAAGATAAATAATCACTCATTCATTGTATCAATAATTTTGTTTTTAATCCTGCTCCGTTGTCAGTCTTCCTCAGTATTTTTAGTATTCTTAATATATCTCACTATGTCGCGACATAGTGAGATATAAAATATAAGAAGTTAGTATTTCATGTTCCGGTCGCCCATAACCCCTATCCCTTTTGCGGAAAAAGCCTCCCAAAATTTCATCGGAAAACCAATGAAATTTAAGATAAAATCTTCAATTGCGTAATCCTTTGTGTTATCTTTTGAATTTTTGGAGCTCCCACTGCCCTTATTCTTCCTCATTGATCGATCGCTCTGATATTGTCCCGATTGCGAGGCATAACCTTTCTTTATAACGCTAATGGTTTGAGGCGATACCCAAAGCGCCTCCTCTATTTCTTGATACGACTTACCCGACCGCACCAAGGCCAATATCGCCAGCCGCCGAAGCAAAATTTTCTTTTCGTTAAAGCTTAAGATATTTTCCAAAACTTTTTTGATTTCATTTTTGGATTTGGACTGCGAAATTTTCTCTAAGAGTCTGTCCCATAATTTTTCGGCCCAGTCATCCGCCGTACGTCCAATTAGTTTTTGTTTTTGTTTTTTCATACAGTGATTATACCATTCCCCACTATGTCGCGACATAGTATCGGGGTGGCTATATCGGCCATTTCGTCAAATCTAAGGACATCGCAAGTCCTTATATTTTTTGGCACTTGGGACAAAAATGCGCCGACCTTCCGCCTAATTTTATGCGCTTAATATTTGTACCGCATCTCAAGCAGGGCTCGCCTTCGCGTTGATAAGCCAAGAGAACATTCCCGTATTTCCCTTTTTCTCCGGCAGTGTCCCGAAAATCGCTTGTGGAAGTGCCGCGTAGTTTCAACGCGCGCGGTAAAACTTTGTGAATGGCTTGCCAAACGGCTTTTAATTCTTTTTCGGAAAGTTTTTTCGCGGATTTGAAAGGGTGAACCTTTGCCGTCCATAAAATCTCACTGGCGTAGATATTCCCGATGCCGGCAATTACCTCCTGGTCCATCAAAACTTGATGTATCTTACG
>CAYHZT010000012.1:647-18701 GCA_964361325.1 uncultured Candidatus Saccharibacteria bacterium | reverse complement strand
ACCCTCGCCGCCGATTATATTTTTAAATGTCGGGTATTTGAATTTTGGATCAAGGGCGTCCGGCCCAAGATTTTTAAGCTCCGGCAAATTCTCTATTTGTGAGATAGGACCGGCAATAACTTTTGCGAATTTCCGAAGATCAGAAAGAGCGAGCATCTTTCCGTTATCAAGATACAAAATAAGATGCACGTACTTATTATACGGGTCGGTTATTACGGCTTTTGGTTCGATTGGCACCGGCCGTTTGCCTTTTTCCACTTTCCATTTGCCAATCAGCATGTGTCCGGTCATTTTTTGGTGAATTAAAAGTAGTTTCCCGTGAGTTAGGTAAATTAAAATGTTTTTCGCGCGGCGCTTCGCTTCAACGATTTTTTCGCCTTTCAAAAATTTCTCAAAAACCGCGACATGTTTATGGGCCACTTTATTTTTACTCTGATCCAGCGGGTCTTTTATCATTTTTGGCCAATCAAACCAAACACCGGTTATGCGCCGGCCTAATACTTTTTTATTTAAATCGTTGACGACTGTTTGAACTTCAGGAAGTTCGGGCATATTTCAGGCGTCTAGCCAATTATCACCGTAACCGCTTTCAACTTTAAGCGGCACTGCCAATTTATAAGAATTTTCCATTTCCGATTTGATAAGCTCCGTTGCTTCTTTGATGATGCCGTTGGCGATTTCAAAAACTAATTCGTCGTGGACCGATAAAAGCATCCGGACTTGTTTTTGCCATTTCTTGGTTTTTATTTTTTCCGCTACCTTAATCATAGCAAGTTTAATTACGTCAGCGGCAAGTCCCTGAATCGGCATATTGGTTGCCACTCGTTCGTCCGCCGAAGCAAAACGCCGGTTCGGATGATTGATATTCGGGAGTAAACGGCGCCGACCGTTAAGAGTTTTCACGTAACCCGTTTGCCGCGCCTTTTGTATGGTTTTTTCCTGCCAAATTTTAATCTCGTAAAAATCTTCGTAGTATTCTTTGATAAATTTTTTTGCTTCTTCAAAATTAAGGCCGCTGACTTGAGCAAAGGCATTCGGGCCCATTCCGTAAGCTACTCCAAAATTCAAAGTTTTGGCGACCTGGCGCATCTCCGGAGTAACTTTTTCCACGGGAACGTTATAAACCTGCGAAGCGGTTAATTTATGAATATCCATGTCTTGCTTAAAAGCCTCGATCATTTTTTTGTCGCCGCTAACGGACGCCAGAACTCGCAATTCTATTTGGGAATAATCAAAAGCGGCGACTTTATAGCCCGCTTCGGCTATAAAAGCGGCGCGAATTTTCTTTCCCCATTCCGACGTAATCGGAATATTTTGAATATTGGGATTTTGAGAACTCAAACGCCCGGTCCCCGTGCCGGTCTGAACAAACGTGGTGTGAATCCGGCCTTTTTTGTCGGCCAGTTCCCGTAACGGCTCAACATAAGTGGATTTAAGCTTGAAAATTTCCCGATATTTCAAAATCGGCTCCACGACTTTGTGGCTTTTGTTAATAAAAGCGAGTGTTTCGGCATCGGTAGAACGAAGACCTGTCTTTGTTTTATGAATTCCCTGGTCGCTGATTTTAAGTTTTTCAAAAAGCAGCTTGGAAAGCTGCTTGGGCGAATTAAGATTAATTTCACCACCAGCCAATTTATAAATAGTTTTTACCAATACGGCAATTTCGCTCCCTATTTCTTTGGAAATCCGCGCCAAGTAGTTCAAATCAACCTTTATTCCAATTTCTTGCATCGTTTCTAAAATCTCCACTAGCGGCAATTCTATTTCCTCAAAAACTTTTTCCAGGCCGTTTTCTTTCAGCTTTTTTTCCAGCGACTTCCAATCAGAAGGCGGGGATTGCCGTTTATCCGGGTCCAAAAGCCACCGCGCCAGCTCTATTTTTTTCTCGCGGCCAATCATTTTCCTAATCTCTCTATTAAGCTTTTAAAGCCTAGTTTTGCGAACTCTTCCGTTAAAATATTTTTATTCAATGGTTTGGATTTTATTTCGTCCAAATTTTTAATCTCAATAGGCGCGTCGCGGCGCATAGTCGCCAATTTTTTGGAAAGTAGCGCTATTTCTTTTTGTCCCTCCAGTTTTTTTGCCGCCGATTTGTTGATGATGGAAATATTTTCAAAAACTTCTTCTACTGTGCCAAATTCTTTAAGCAGAGGAGAAGCGGTTTTTGGCCCGACACCTCTCACGCCGGGAATATTATCGGAAACATCGCCAACTAAACCTTTGTAATCAATCAGCTGCGCCGGTTTCAGGCCATACTTTTCTTCCACTGCTTTTTCGTTATAAATAACCGTCTCGGTGACGCCGGTCTTTATAAACTGTACGACTACCTTATCGTTTTCTACCAACTGCAAATTATCCAAGTCGCCCGAAAGAATAACGATTTTTAGATTTGGTTCTTTTCTGAACTTTTCCGTCAAAGTGGCGATTATGTCATCCGCTTCAAATTTCGGAATTTCCAAAGTTTTTACGCCAAACCAGGAAAAAACATCATGAGCCTTTATGATCTGACCTACTAATTCCGTTACGGTGGGCGGCCGTTGGATTTTATATTCTTTATATTCTTCCTCGCGGAATGTTTTTTCCGGACGGTCAAACGCCGCGGCGATATAGTCAGGCTGTTGTTCTTTGAATATTTTCAGCAACACGCCGGCCACTCCGTACAAAGCATTGGTAGGCTGACCATTGGGGGCGGTAAAAATCGGAAGGGCGTGAAAAAAACGATGAACAAGAGCGTTTGAGTCAATAAGTAATAAAACGCTCTGTTTCTTTTCTGCCATGCCTAAAGTCTACCCAAATAGCGTCTTTAGGTAAAATCTTTTTTATTCTGTCTGCCCATTCGATAAGAACTATATTTTTCGGATTATCAAGAACTTTATCGAAATAAATAGTTTTCAGCTCGGATATTTTTTTAATCCGATAAGCGTCCACGTGATACAAAAATCCATAATTCTTAATTCTTAATTTATAACTCCTAAATATTAAAAATGTGGGGCTGGTCATTCTGCGTCTTATCCCTAACGCTTTCGCGAATCCCTGCACGAAAGTGGTTTTTCCGGCCCCTAAATCGCCAACCAAGGCCAAAACGCGCGCGTGGTTGCGATGCGGGCGGGATTTCAAGATTTCTCCCGCAAATTTGGCGGCAATTTTTTTGGTTTGGGAGGAGTTTTTAGAAATTAGTTTCATGTTGCTTAACTGTATATTATATGTTTTAATTTTTCTAGTTTTTTGAAGGGAGTGCAATGTGTTCTTTATAATTTTGTGCTGGTTAATATTTGGCGTGCTTATTATTAGTGCCATCTATTTATTTGCCTTAAATCTGACTAACAGGGATATGGAATCCGGGTATATAGGACCGTGTCTGACGGGCGGGAAACACGGTTCCGCCGCATACAGATCCAAAAAGTTGTCGAGATTTGAAAGAAGAGTCACCGAACTGGCTTTTAAAACGGCTGGCAAAACCGGAAAAAAACAAATTGACAACGATGATATTGACGAAGCTTTTTATAGAGCGCTTGAAGAAGAACTGGCAAATCGCCAAAAGAAAACACCGCCCTTTGAATAGGACGGTTTTTTATTTAGAAGTTAGTTATTAGAAATTTACAAAAGAGTCGCCTCCGGCGGTTTCATACCTAGATGATTGTAGGCCGCTTCGGTGACTGTTCGGCCGGAAGAAGTGCGTGACAGTAACCCCAAACGCATTAAATACGGTTCGTAAATGTCCTCAATATTGCCTTTTTCGTCGGAAAGCGCCGCCGCCAAAGTATTAACTCCGACCGGGCCGCCGTGGAATTTTTTAATAATTACGTCCAAAAGCCGCCGATCTTGAGGTTCCAATCCCAATTCGTCTATGTCCATCATCTCCAAAGTTTGCTTGGCTGTCTTGGCGTCTATTAAATCTAAAGAATACACTTCCGAATAATCCCTAACTCGTTTCAACAGACGATTCGCGACGCGCGGAGTAAATCTGGAAGCATTGGCAATAATTTTTACCGCTTCCGGAGAAATATTTAGTTTTAAAAGTTTCGCCGAACGATTAATGATTACTTCGATGTCAGGAATTTCGTAATAATCAAGCTTAAACGACGCCCCAAAACGGGAACGCAGCGGTCCGGAAAGCAAGTCGGCGCGCGTTGTTGCCGCAACTAAAGTAAAAGGCGGCAAATCCAAAGAAAGCATTCTGGCCGCCGGCCCCTTGCCTACTATCAAGTGAAGCTTCCGCGACTCCATCGCCGGATACAATACCTCCTCAATTGTCTTATTGAGGCGATGAGCTTCGTCAATAAATAAAACGTCGTACTTTTCTAAATTCGTAAGCACCGCCGCTAAGTCCCCCATTTTTTCCAATGCCGGCCCGGAAGTAATTTTGATTCCGGAGCTAAGTTCTTTGGCGACTAAATAAGCCAGAGTAGTCTTGCCAAGCCCCGCTTGTCCGTAAAAAAGAAGGTGGTCGCAGGCTTCGTGCCGTTTTTTAGCCGCTTCCAATATGATTTTCAGGTTCGCTTTGTTTTTTTCCTGGCCAACGTAATCCTGCCAACTGGCCGGACGCAAAAGCGACTCAACGGTAGCGTCTTCTTTCTTTAATATGTCTGGTTTTTCCATAATTTGACAAAAATTGTTTTTTATGCTAGGATGGGTACAGTTAGTATTGGTTGAAAATATTGATCTGTGGGCGGGAATTTCTTTTAGATACTTCGGATGGCTTGGCTCAGGCTGAACCACTCCTCGATGAAATTCTAACCTTTTTTAAATTTATTTAAAAAAGTCTCTATACTTCCCGATTTATCGGGATTTGCCCACAGATCAATATATTCAACTTTCAAATTTCAAACTGCTATACCCACTTAATGGGTCCGGTCACGCTTTCTACTTCGTCAAAAGTCGTAACTCCGGAAATAGTTTTCAAAATGCCGTCCTGCTGCATTGTCACCATTCCCTGTTTCAGGGCCTGGCGAAAAATAGCGGCTTCTCCAACCGAAGGCGTAACTAATGCCTCAATATCTTCGCCTACCGTCACAAGCTCAAAAATTGCTATGCGACCTTTGTATCCGATGTGGCCGCATTTTAAGCAGCCTTTCGGCTTAAACATCTGCGGTTTTTCATATTGGCTTTTATCAACGCGTTTCGGCAATTGGCGAAGAAAATTTTTTATTTTAGGATCCAAATCCGAAACATTCTCGACAATTTTGCAATGCTCGCAAAGTTTTCGTACCAGCCGCTGAGCAATTATCAAATTTAAAGCCGGACCGATGCTGGCCGGCTTCGCTCCCAGGTCCAAAAATCGGGGAATCGCTCCGGAAGCGGAATTGGCGTGTATCGTAGAAAAAACCAGATGCCCGGTCAGCGCCGCCTGAATAGCAATATCGTTGGTTTCCTTGTCGCGAATTTCACCGACTAAAATAACGTCAGGATCTTGCCGCATAATGGAACGGAGGCCGCTGGCAAAATCATAACCGGCTTCGGCATCAATCTGCGTTTGTTCTATGCCGCTCAAATGGTACTCAATCGGATCTTCAATTGTAATAATTTTTATTTCCGGGGAAAGTTTGCTTAATAAAAACGCGTAAAGGGTGGTGGTTTTACCGGAACCGGTCGGTCCGGTATTTAAAATCATTCCGTTTGGCTCGTTTAGCTCCGCGTTGATTATTTCCAAATCGTCGGAACGCAATCCCAGCTGCGACAGGGTAATGCGAATCGCCGCCGGGTCCAGCACGCGCATCACCACTGTTTCGCCGTATTCGGAAGGGATAATCGAAACACGAAGCTCTATTTCTTTGCTTTTCAGGGCAATTGTAAAACGGCCGTCCTGGGGAGCGTCCTGAATATTGATTTTTAAACTGGATAAAAGTTTTATCCGCGAAAGCAAAGATTTATAAACATCGCGGGAAAGATTCGGTAGGACATCGTGAAGCAGGCCGTCAATACGGTAGCGCAAACGCACGCTTTTTTCTTCGGTTTCAAAATGAATATCGGAAGCGCGATTATTAAGCGCCCCGGCCAGCACGACTTCTAAAACCTGCCCAGTGGAAGTTTTTCTAAAATCAAAGTTGAGAATTTCATTTTTTACTTTTTCTAAATCGGTAAGTTTATTAAAAAGCTCCTCCATACGCGCGGGTTCGATGGAAATTTTACCGGTAATTTCTTCGGTGGGAGCCGCGATATATTTGTAATACTTCCAAGCGTGATCCAGCGAGCTTTGAGTGACCAGAAATTGCTTTATTTGATACCCTTCACCGGTAAGTTTTTGAATAAGCCGCTGAACGCTCGCGTTCTTAGGATCAACAACGGCCAAGGCCAGCTCTTTTTGCTTGAATTGAAAAGGCGCGAGTCTCAAACGTCGCGCCTCTTCTTCTTTGACTAATTTTAGAGCATCTAATTGTATCGGAGCGGCGGTTAAATTAACGTAGGCTAATCCCAATTTTGCCGCTTGGGCTTCTATCTCTTTTTCTTCAGCCACGCGATGAATCGCCAATAGCTGTTCTTCTAAACTTATGGTTGCCTGAGCCATGTTCTTTTTTCATTTAAGCATTATAAAAAACATAATTCAACCCCACACCTATCCAAGAGTACACCGCGCCTAGCTTCGCACTCTCGGATAGGTGACGGGGTCAAGCTCTGTCGTTCTATTTTTGCGCACCTTGACAAATTGGCTGGTGTGTGCTATATTTAGAACAGTTTCGGACATTGAAAAACACCAATAAAAATAGGAGGTTCCAGTGAAGACTTTCTGCAAGGCCCTGATTGTTCTGCTTATCCCCACTTTCCTGCTCGGTTGCCAGGTGGTATCCGGCGTGGCAAGCGTTCTGGACGGAATGGTCAGTGTCAGCACGAATTTGCCGATGCGCGCCTCGAACATCATCACTGTGTTAAACAACACAGAGTTCTATGATTTCGATGTGACCGTCAACGGCTACTCGGTAGCGAGCGGAGTGAAACCCGGACAGTCATTCGTAATCACTGTCCGCGGTTCAACAAGCGAACAGGTGACTGCCAATGTGATCGTCGTTGCCAAGGATGAAGACGGCAACTTGACCGGCGCGGTGGATAACACCTTCCACGCCGGCGGGTCCTACTGGTACAGTTCGTACAGTTCCAATTCGGGAGGCCGGGCAGAAACCTGGATCCTGACTTCGGATGATTTTCGGAAACGGAAATAGGTTTTAAAGAGGAGAGCTTTTTATGGACCAGACAACGAGTCGTCCGCTCGTTCTGCCGTACAACGGAGAAGATCCGCTCCCGTGCCACCTGTCATGGTTTGATAAATGCAGCAAGTTCGCCGCGGTCTTCATTGATGGCGGCTACTACTGCGAAGAGCATGGCAAGAAGATCGTGCAGCTCGCCGGCGACAATAAGAGCGCCAACGAGGCGTACGACCAGCTGATTCTGGAAATGCAGACCTAACCCCATCCTCCCTACCCCCAGCCCATTCAAGGTAAAACTTGAATGGGCTTTTTTATTGGCATACAATCAAGGCATGTCCGGTCATAATAAGTGGTCTCAAATTCAGCATAAAAAAGGCAAGACCGACAAGGAACGAAGCGCCGTTTTTACCAAACTGCTGGCGGCGATTTCCATCGCGGCCAAAAGCGAACCTAAGCCTGATTTTAATCCCCATCTCCGCTCGGCAATAGAAAAAGCCAAAGAGAGTAATGTGCCGCAGGAAAATATAGAACGCGCGATTAACAGAGCGTCTGAAGAAAAAAACTTGGAAGAAATTGTTATTGAAGCTTATGGTCCGGAGAAGGCCGCGATTATAATCGAAGCCATTACCGACAATCGTAATCGCACTATTTCTGAAATCCGCCACCTTCTGGACAAAAACGGCGTGAAAATGGCAACTCAGGGAAGCGTGTTGTGGTCTTTTGATCCGCCAGCCGGCGGACGGGGCGAATGGAAGGCTAAATTCCCGCAGCAAATTTCGGATGCCGCCAAGCAAGCGCTCCAAAGCCTGATTCAAAAATTGGAAGAACATAATGACGTGCAGAGAGTTATCACGAACGCGCAATGAAAATTTTAGGAATCGATCCGGGCACTTCGCGCATCGGTTACGGGTTGATAGAAACCGACGGCGGATTAAAGCTTGTGCGGCACGGGGTTATTGAGCCTAATCGGAAATCCTTGCCGGAAAAAATTTCCCGACTCTCTGTTTATTTCCGTGAATTATTAGCCGAATCGCGCCCTGATCTGGCCGCGATAGAAAAACTTTTTTTCGCGAAGAACCGAAAAACAGCGATGGAGGTTGCCCACGCACGAGGAGTTCTTCTTTCTATACTTTTGGAAAATGGCGTTCCTATCGTTGAATACGCCCCAAATGAGGTGAAGGCCCAGGTTGCCGGTTACGGTCTTGCAGACAAAATCGGCGTTGCTAAGATGGTGAAAATAATTTTAAAAATAAACGAACTACCGGGATACGACGATGCCAGCGACGCCCTGGCTATAGCCATAACAGCCGCCAGTAATCTCCGCCTTAACTCTCTTAAGCCCGGAACGCATACGGATAGGGGCTTGACAGGCTAATGGGCCAAGTTATAATCCTCTTTAATAAATTCAAAATTGTGAGGATTTTGAGAATTAAAATAAAAAGGTCGTAACCTTAAAACATTTTGATGATTGAGATTAAAAAAATCTTACACGCCAGAGAATTTGAAGGCGAAAAAATGGCAGATGACGATATAGATGAAGATCTGGAAGAAGAGGAAGGAGAAGACGAAGAGTTAAGCGAAGATAAAGAATCTGACGAAGAGGAAGAAGAGAAAAATTATTAATAAAATCCCCTAAATTTATCCGCATCCGGTGGATAGACACTTAGGGGATTTTATTATAATATATGGTAGTGAAAAAACTTGTAACAGGCGCGATAATCGGTTTATTTATTTTCGCGGTAGCGGGAATAATTTATTTTTTTATTATCATTAAAGATTTGCCGAACGCCGATTTCTTGAGTAGCCGGCAGGTTTTTGAATCCACAAAAATTTATGACCGCACCGGCGAGACACTTCTTTATGAAATTCACGGTGAAGAAAAACGAACCGTTATACCTTTTGAAGAAATTCCCAATAACATAAAGCAGGCCACTATAGCCATTGAGGATGAGGGATTTTATACGCACTCCGCGTTTTCAATTCGTGGCCTTATTCGCGGCCTTATTCTAAAACCCTTAAGCGGCTCGCGCGCCCAAGGCGGTTCAACTATCACTCAACAGCTTGCCAAAAACGCATTTTTGACTTCCCAACGGTCTATAACTCGTAAATTTAAAGAATTAGTTTTGGCAATTCGCTTGGAAAAAAAGTTTAGCAAAGATGAAATTCTCAATCTTTATCTTAATCAGATTCCATACGGCTCAAATGCTTACGGAGTGGAAGCCGCCGCTAAAACGTTTTTTGATAAAAAAGCCAAAGACCTCAATCTTGCCGAAGCGGCGCTTTTAGCCAGTTTGCCGCAAGCGCCCAGTTATTACTCTCCGTGGGGTTCTCATTCGGACGAACTGATGGCGCGTAAAAATACCGCGCTAGAAAAAATGGCAACGCTCGGTTTGATCAGCGAAAATGAGAAAACCGAAGCCCAAAACCAAAAATTGGCGTTCGCGGATAACTACACAAGTATCAAAGCGCCGCATTTCGTCATGATGGTCCAAGACTATCTTAATAATAAGTATGGGGAGGATTTTGTCAGAACCACCGGATTGAAAGTAATGACCACTCTCGATTGGAAACTACAGGAAGGCGCGGAAAAAGCAGTCGCGGAAGGCGCGGCGCGGAATCAGGAACTTTATGAAGGCAAAAACGCGGCCCTGGTTGCGCAAGATGCCACCACCGGGCAAATTTTGGCGTTAGTGGGTTCCAGGAATTATTTTGATAAAGAAATCGAGGGGAATTTTGATGTCGCTACTCAAGGATTGAGACAACCGGGCTCCGCGACTAAGCCACTGGTTTACGCGGCTGCTTTTAAAAAAGGACTTACTCCCGATACGGTAGTTTTTGATTTAGAAACAGAATTCGATAATACCGGTGATCCGGAAAAAAGTTATAAACCGCAAAACTTTGACGAAATTTTCCGCGGTCCGGTAACTTTACGCCAAGCATTAAGCCAATCAATTAATATTCCGGCGATTAAAACTCTGTATCTGGCCGGGATTGATAACTTTTTGAAACTCGCTCGAGATTTTGGAATTACTACCCTTACCGAACGGAGTCGTTACGGCCTTTCGTTAGTGCTCGGGGGCGGCGAAGTGAAACTAATAGATTTAGTTAATACTTATTCTGTTTTCGCGCAAGAAGGCACGCTCCATAAGCAATCATTTATTTTAAAAGTGGAAGATGACGGAAAAGTTTTGGAAGAATATGCCGACGAACCGGCAAATGTCATAGAACCTCAATACGCGCGTCTGATAAATGATATTTTATCCGACGTTAAAAGCCGCGCGCCGCTTTTTGCCAATAGTTTGGGTTTGACCGTCTTTCCTAATCATGAAGTAGCGCTTAAAACGGGCACCACCAACGATTATCGCGATGCTTGGGCAATGGGCTATGCATCATCGCTAGTGGTAGGGGTTTGGGCCGGTAATAACGACAACAGCCCGATGTTTAAAAAAGGTTCCAGTATTTTAGCCGCCGTCCCTATTTGGAGCGCTTTTATGAACGAAGCTCTTATAGACCGCCCCGGCGAGGCCTTTAATCGACCGGAGCCGATTTTTGTTCAAAAGCCGATGCTTAACGGCCAATACGTAGTAGATTATTGGGCAGACGGTCAAAAATATCCCCAAATTCATGACCTTCTTTATTATGTGAACAAAAAGGACCCTCTCGGGCCTGAACCGACTAACCCCGAAAACGATCCGCAATTTCAAAACTGGGAAGAGCCGGTCTTAGCCTGGGCAAAAAATAATATTCCCAATTTTGAAAATTCATACAACAAACCCTTACCCGACAACGCGCAATTAAAAAACAATGATGTTTCTCTGGATATTGAATTTTTGACTCCAAAGAACGGCGAGTTTGTCCGCAACGTGTTTTATTTATCGGCGGATGTGCGCTCATCGCTAAATTTAAAAAAATTGGAGGTTTATTTAAATAATACGCCTGTAGATAATATCTCTAATCTGGCGAGTGGTGTTTATTCCTACCGAAAGAATCTTACGGTTAATAACCTTGATACGCAAAATATTCTTAAAATTGTCGCGACTGATGAGCTTAATCAACGCGCCGAAAAGGAAATTATTCTTTACAAATAATTATCCGTTTTTGATCGGCATTAAAATATAAAAATAAGACGGGTCTTCGGGAGATTTTATAACCGAGGGCTTGTTACTGCCGTTTGCGCCAAAAAATAAATTCTCTCCATCAACGATTTTCAGTCCGTCCAAAAAATACCGCCAGTTAAAAGAGATTTCAGGAAAACCGTCGCCTTTTGCCTTTACCGGTATTAAATAATTGTTTTCACCGACGTACTGGCTGGCGGAATAAACTTCCATAACTTTTTTACTGTCATCCACTTTCAGCTTTACGTCATTAGTTCGTCCGGAAAAATTACTGGCAAGCTTTACCGCGTTAATTAATTGGTACTTATCCAAAGTGATTTCATTTTCGGTGGATTTAGGAATAATTTGCTCATAATCGGGATATTCCCCATTAATTAAACGAGAAATTAACTCTGTGTCTTCGTTTTTAAAAAGTATTTGACTGCCGTCTATGTGAATTCTTATCGGTTGATTTTCCGAGAAGATTTTAACTACTTCGCTAATTGTCTTTAAAGGAACAATAATTTTAAAATCTTGGCCAAAATTTGTTTTAAACTGGCTATCTCCGATGGTTTTTTGCGCCAAACGAAACGCATCGGTAGCGACCAATTTAAGACTATTAGATCGAAAATCAAATAAAACCCCGCTAATCTCCGGCCTTATTTCGGAAACCTGGACCGCGCTTAAAACCTTACTAATTCCATCTTTAAAAACTTGGGTTTGTAGTTCTATAAAATGATCTTCGTTTTCTATTTTAGGAATTATCGGAAATTCTTCGTGGCCTACGCCTTGTATTCTGGCGCTGTAATTATCGGTTTTAAAAATTAGGTTATTATTATCAACTTCGATAGTTATTCTTTCACTGTCGCTATTATTCACAAGATTATAGAAAGTGGAAAAAGGCACGGTAATTCCCCCTTCTTCTATTATTTTTCCTGACGCCAGTTTAGTAATTGCCAAATCCAAGTTAGTAGCGGCAATTTTAATCTTATTATTATAAGTTTTTAACAAAACATTTTTTAAAATCGGAAGATTACCACTTTCTGAAATAGCTTTCTCCACAGCGGACAAACTTTCTTTTAAATTACTTCTTAGTATTATTATTTTCATTATGATAACTAGTAGTTAGTAATAGTAATTGTGAATATGTTGATAAGTGATAATTTCGTAGCAAGGATCGTAGTAAATTATACTATATTTTATTTATAACCTGTTAACCTTTTGTTAATTTTTCCTTAATCAATAAAACTTTATTATTAAGAGTCGGGTTTTTATTCACTTCTTTTGCGATTTTTTCATAAGCGTATATTGCGGTAGTGTGATCGCGTTTCCCCATCTTATCCCCAATAAAAGGAAACGAAAGATTCAAAACGTCACGTAAAAGATACATAGCTATCTGCCGGGGTTCTACGATTTCTTTCTTCCGGCCGCGTCCTATTATATCGTTTGACGGAATTTCAAAGAAATCCGCCACCGCCTTCACTATTTGCGTATAATTCACGTTTTGCTGAACCGGTTCCTGAACAATCTCGCTTATAATAGATTCCGCCGCTTTCACGCTTATCTCCTGATTTTTCGTCTGTTGATAAAAAATTATCCGATTCAAAACCCCCTCTAATTCCCGCAGATTCTTTTTAACCCGGTCCGCGACCAAATCAATCACTTCTTTAGACAATTCTATGCCTTTTTCCTGGGCTTTTGCTCTTAAAACAGCGACTCGCAGTTCATAATCAGGATGGCCGAAATCGCAAAGCATTCCACCCTCAAACCGGGAGCGTAATCGCTCCTCTAAAGTCGGAATAAAACGCGGCGGTCGGTCTGAGGAAATAATTATTTGTTTATTATTCTCATATAAAGCGTTAAAGGTATGGAAAAACTCTTCTTCGGTTCTGGTTTTCCCTCCGATAAACTGAATATCATCGATTATTAAGACGTCTATCAACCGGTACTTTTCTTTTATTGTTTCCATTCTCTTGGCTCGCATTGCCGCAATCACTTCGTTGGTAAACTTTTCCGAAGGAACATATCTTATTTTTACACGGTTCTGATAAAGACTTTTTATTTCGTTGCCAATCGCTTGAATTAAATGAGTCTTACCCACGCCGACTCCTCCGTGAAAAAAAAGCGGATTATATTTTCGGCCGAGTTCTTTAATAACCGCTTGAGCCGCGGAATACGCCATTTCATTGGAAGACCCGAGAACGAAATTGGCAAACGTGTAGCGGGAATTTAAATTAGTTTCTGGATCAACTTTAAGTTCCGGAAAAGAGAGCTGATCGGATAGTATAGATTTTTTTATTTTTGATTCCGGCAGTTTGACGACCGCGTTAGGATTGTTATGAACAACAAAACTGATTTTCTTGGTTGAATTATCTAAATTACGAAGTATGCCCAGAACAGTTTTTTGGTATTTAGTCTCAACCCATTCTTTGGCAAAATTATTAGGAAGACCGATCAGAGCGGCACCTTCTTTTTTATCCAATAATTGGCTGTTTTTAAACCAGGTTAGAAAATTCGGCCTGGAAACTTGCAATTCTATTTCGTTTAGCGCCGTTTGCCACAATTCTTTTAAGTCCACTTTAGTATTTTATAATTATTTTGTTAACGGTCAATCAATATTTTTTAATAACTTGTGTATTACCTGTGCATATGTTATAAAACTTATATAAATTATACAGTATGTCGAGAACTTATCAACCAAAAAAGAGAAAAAGGGCTCGCTCTCACGGTTTTATCAAGCGTAGCCGGACCCACGGAGGGCGAAGAGTGTTGAAAAAGCGGCGCAATAAGGGCCGCCACAAGCTCACCCCTTAATGTTGGCTAAAAAATTTCGGCTTCCTATTCAATTGTTTACCGGAAAAAGAGGGCTAGCCGCCGGTAAGCGGGGTAGGCTGGTCAGAACCCCTTGTTTTTTGATGAAAATTTATCCTTTGTCTGTTGAAGCTCCGCGCAATAGCCGTTTTGGCGTTACGGTTAGCGCCAAGACTGCCAAAAAAGCCGTAGATCGCAATCGGCTGAAACGTTCGGTTTATAATTTCTTGCGGAATCAGCGCGGGATTCCCCTCAACGATTATTGGATAACTATTTTGGCGCCGGCGGCTCGCTTGCCCAAAGCCGAATTTATTAGAGAATTAAGTAAATTGTTGCATGGGTAATTTTTTCAACATAATTTTATACCAGCCGTTATTTAACCTGCTGGTTTTTCTTTATGTAACTTTTCAAGATTTGGGTATCGCGACTATCCTTATGACGATTATTATTCGGACTGTTTTATACCCGCTCTTTTATAAAAGTTTTAAAAACCAAACTTTAATGCAGAAGCTTCAGCCGGAAGTCCAAAAAATTCAGCATGATCATAAAGAAAATCGTGAAAAACAAGCGCAGGCGTTGATGGATCTTTATCGGCGGCACAAAGTTAGTCCATTTTCCGGCTTTCTTCTTATCTTGGTTCAATTGCCGATTTTAATTGTTCTCTACAATCTATTTCTTAAAGGGTTGACTCCGGAAACATTCACTAATCTCTATCCTTTTATGACGGCGCCTCAACAAATACACAGCACTTTCCTGGGCTTGATTGATTTGAAGAATCCCAGTATATTGATTGTAGTTTTAGCCGTTGTTTTACAGTATATTCAAAGCCGATTAAGCCTGCCAAAAACCGACAAAATGGCCGACTCCCCGGCAGCTAGAATTAGTCGCAGTATGACTATCGTTGGGCCTATCTTAACCTTGCTGATACTTATTAGACTACCGGCGGCTATTGGTCTTTATTGGTTAGTCAGCTCCGGTTTTTCTATCGGCCAGCAGTTGCTTATAAATAAGAAGTTAAAAAACAATCAAAAATCAGGAAACAATGAACGAAGAATTCAAATCGAAAACCAAAACACTTCTCGCACTCCTTCAGCTTAACGAACCGAGCGTGGAATTTGACGCGGAAAACCGCAAATTAACTGTTTTTGCAAACGAAGGCGAGTGGATTAAAAAATTTTTGCCTTACCTGGTTTCTGACCTGGAAAGAGTCGTAAATCTATTATCAAAAAAATACGGCATTAGCGAACCGATTTTCGTCGATGTCAATAATTATCGCAAAGAGCGAGAAAATCTTATCGTAGAACTGGCCAAAGCCGCCGCTCGCAAAGTTTTGATCACTAAACAAGAAGTTAAGTTACCGGCGATGAATGCCTATGAACGTCGCCTCGTTCACGTGGAGCTTTCCGCCAGGCCAGATGTCAAAAGCGAAAGTTTCGGCGAAGGGCCGGAGCGTTACGTAGTTATTAAACCATTGGAGGTTTAATTCTTACAACTCCAAAGTATATAAGTTTTTGTCGTAGCGGTTTAAAAAGATTAATTTATCGTCAACGATTTCCAAATGTTCGGCTTCTATCGGCATTATCGTTGATTCGCCGTCCAATATCTTAATATTTAAAAGTTCCGGTTGTTTTCCTAAATTTAACAGTGAAATCAGATGAATGTCGTCTCGAAAACGAACGGATTTTTTCATATATTCATCGGGAAAAATCGTATTGGAAATATTGACTTGTTCGGTGGGGGCCGCGCAATAAATTCGCAATGATCCGTAAGCGCATTTAGTCGGAATTGTTTGCAGACCAATAGCTGATAATGCTGTATTATTTTTATCTATGACGGCGAGAGCGCCCGCCCATTTAATTCCGGTGTTGCCGGTCGGAGACCATCTCACCATCAATCCCGACTCTTCTTTAATTAATGTTTTTATTGTTTTGGCGTTGATATCATACGACCAGATCGAACCGAGAATTTGTCGCGAAGGCCGCTCTTTTAAGTAAATCACGTCTTTCAAAATCCAATCCAAGTCCAAATCTTTTTGAGACAAGCGCAAAACCTCTTTGGACTTCTGATCGTTAATAGTTAAAAGATTCAGCCGACTCACGCTGGTGCCGTTTTTAATGTAAGCGAGGCGATTATTGGAAACTGGATCCCAAGCGGCGGCGGCGGTATCGGCCGCGAGCGATTGCCAGTTATTCGCGTTTACGTTGTAAATAGCAAAAGTTAATTTTTGCGGATAGCCGAAAGCGACCAGCGCCATAGTTCCGTCAAACGACGGTTTAATATAACTTAAACTGGCGATGTTTTGATCGCTAATCAACTGGCTTGTTCCATTACTCAAAACTTTACTGATATGGCCGTTTTCGGATATGAAGTAGATCTCGCCGTTTTTTTTGTTAACCCAATAATCAAAAATTTGGTCATTAGTGATTGCGGAAAGTTTATGAGTTACCTCTACTTCCTCTTGCGTAATACCCCCTAAAATATTTTCAGACGGTTGGGATAAAAATATTTTCCACAAAACGTAGCCGGCCCCGACTATTGCTCCGATTCCCAGCGCTATTATTAAAATTTTTATTCCCTTTGTCATATTATTAAAAAGTTAGATCATAAGGAGTTAGTTCATGAAGCGGTTTTATCGCGTTTCCTTGCACTCTCGTTAATTCCAATTGGGCGTCAGTGAGAGCTTTTTTTGCTATTTTCAGTCTTTGGCGTTGGTCAGTCTGCAGTTTTGACGCGTCTTGGTAGGCTTTTTGGAAATCATCTCTTGTGCCGGCGGGGTCCTTTAGCGTGTCGAAAGCTTGATATCGAGCTAAAGCTAGATCTGCCAAGTTTTTATTCAATTGCCACAAAGCTTCGCCCGTCGTCACATCCGCCTCCGCCTTTTGAAGATTAGCTTTGGCAATCTTCAATGGATCGCCTGACTGGACCGCCTCCGTATGAACTTGCTCAGCGGCGACTTGCAGGGCCGTGGCCTTCCCGGTTGCTTGATTTGATTGATTTACTAGCGCAGATAGCGCGTTAATTTTGTCCAAGACGTTTTCTCCCGCCACCTTGGTCAGTGAAATACTTTCTAACGTCGCGAGCTTCAAAGAAACCAGATTTGGATTAATAGTGTATAAAATAAGGAAGGCCGAAAAAAGAAGAACCAAACCGATTACCGCCTGTTTTATCATATCGTTGGCGTCGGATACCTGCGCGACATTGCCGGCGGAAACTATTCTTTTAATGGCGGCAAAAACAATTATTCCCATTGCCGCCAATCCGCCGAAGCCGAGACTGAACTGGTAAATGGCCCTAATGTATTGCCCGGGATTGGCAATTTGACCCGGGGCTCCCGGTATCGGGACAATTAAAGTTGTTTGGGCAAGCGCCGCGCTCGCGGAGGTAAGCAGTAGTAAGGCGAAGATTATAAAAATTATTTTTTTCATTGGGGTAAATAAAATCGTATTGATTCAACCGCTGTTTCCAGAGCGCGAAAAACATTATTAATACTGGCTTCAAGAACAATTTCCGTTCCGGGAGCGAGGTTGCGCGTGTCTAAAAACAAAACATCGGGATTATTCGGGTCGCCGGCAACTTCGGCCCCGTTAGCCGACCAGGTGAAATTTGCCTTGCGGACATCGCCAAAATTGAAAAAATAAGGGAGGGCCCGGAACGCATTTGGTCCGCCGTCTATTACCAATTCCGGCGAGGCAAGCGGTATAGTTATTGTTTTTTCTAAAGTCAGGCCGCGATAATCATTTATCGAAACCCGTAGAGTCTGGTCGCCGCGCGTCCCATCGGCGTTAAAGGTAAAAGTTTTCAGCCCCGCGCCGGATTTTTGCAGATTATTGTTTACATACCAACGGATTTCTGCTCCGGAAAGGTTGGCTAATTTTCCTCCATCAATAAGTTCCAACGCGGCATCCACCTTAGTATCGCTTGTCGGGAAAACTCTGCCCTGGTATCCGGAAGGAGCGTAATTAGCCGCTTTCCAGGTCAGTATAAATAGATCGGAAGAGCACACGTCTGAA
>CAYHZT010000012.1:0-637 GCA_964361325.1 uncultured Candidatus Saccharibacteria bacterium | reverse complement strand
GTATAAATTCAGGCGCTTGCTGGGCCGAAGCGTTGGAAAATCCAAATGACAAAATCCAAATGACAAACAAAATCCAAAACCCAGATATCAAAAATTTTTGATATTTAGTCATTTGAACTTGATTTGACATTTGAGTTTTGAAATTTGTCATTTCATTGCGGCTGCTTTGGCAGCCAACGCTCCTTTGGGATTTTTCACTGATGTTAATTGGCCAGCTTTTTGAGTGGCTTGGGCGACGATGCTTTCCGGATGATGATCTGCCCAAATAACCATAATTACTCCGATAGTTCGAAGAGGCAGGGCTCCAATATACGGAATGCATTCCGCCATATTCATTGCCAAATCCAACCCGGCTTTTGATACGCCTTTCATTCTAAAATAGATTTGAGTTACCGGAAATGTTAGTGCATCAATGATAAAAAAGTCGTCCAAAGCTACAAGTACCAAAAAAAAGCCGACAATGTCAGTTAAGGCAATATAAGCCGTTAAAAGTAATGCTTCCGGTAATGAAATTTTAGGTTGATAGTCCATAGTCTAGGGATTAGCTTCCTCTAAAATTTGCTCTGGTTTCGTAGTGATGACCTTATCCTCCGTGTAAGAAGCAATAATTTGAATGGCGACATGGTTAGGGCCGGCA
>CAYHZT010000011.1:0-22280 GCA_964361325.1 uncultured Candidatus Saccharibacteria bacterium | reverse complement strand
GAACCTCCAACCTCTCCCTTACGAAGGGATTGCTCTGCCATTGAGCTACATCGGCATTTGTGATTACCTTACCCGATTTCAACGCTTTTTTCCACCCCGTCACCTATCCGGTTTTTTTATCGTTTGTTAAGCGCTCTTCTGATATAAATTCCAAGTCCGAATAAAGCCGTTGACGTTGCGGCCGAGAACATACAATAGAGACATATAGCGTGAAGTATAAAAAGCTGAACAAAAACAAACCATAGCGTGGCAAGAAAACCAAATATCGTAAGTAAGGCTATTATACGAAGCAAGTCTTCTTTTTTTCGGTAGAGGTACATCATCGCGAGCAGAAAAATAGAACCATAAAAAAGCGATCCAAAAAGCGCGACGGGAATACCCGCAATGACAGCGTATGAACTCGTAAGTACAGTTTCGCAGCCTTCCAGTATTGAGCACGGAACCGGAGTACCAAGAAAATGCTTAGCCGTTAGATAAGTTGAATCCGCAAAACCCGCAAGCGCAAGGAAAAGGAATGCTAAAGCAATCCCTTTATAGCTACGGGGTGAGGTTTTGAGTGATAATAGATCTGAATTCATCATAATTTTGCGGATTTTGAATTTTTTTGCCATTCAGAAAAAAGGTTGGCGTGTAAGTTACTCCGGATTCAATTCCGCTCGCGTAATCAATATCAACTCTTTGGGCTACTACTGCCGAAACAAGATCGGTTTTGAATTTATACATATCAAGACCTAAAGCAACGGCATAATCGGTAAAAAGAGATTCCGCCTCCTGCGAGTCGGCCCAAAATCGCTGATTATCAAAGATTTTGTCGTGCATTTCCCAAAACTTTCCCTGTTTTCCGGCGGCCTCCGCTGCGTATGAGGCTAAATCGGCATTTGCGTGAATTGCGCGCAACGGAAAATATCTATAAACAAAACTGACATCACTCCCGAGGTCTTGAACGAGCCGCTTAACCAATGGATAGTAAGCCGCGCAGGCGGGGCACTGGAAATCGCTATACTCAACAAGGGTAACCTTCCCGTTCGGATTGCCTTGCACCCAGTCCGTATCCGAAATAGCGCTGATTAAAGAAGAGGTTTGATTTGTGCCTTTTGCGCTCAGACCAATCACAAGAACCATGCCGATGGCAGTCACGGCAATTACGACACCCCCAATTATAATATCTTTGTATTTTTTCATAATATATAATTTACATCCATAATAGTCCTATAACGCGTTGTTGGCAAATTCTGGAGCGAGTGAGGGGAATCGAACCCCCGTCTCGACCTTGGGAAGGTCGCATTCTGCCATTGAACCACACTCGCAATTATCAGCGTAAGATCACACCAGCTTTATCCTTATCCCATAAATAATCTAGTGTCAAAATTTTTACATTGGCCTTTTGAACAGCTCCCGCCAGCCAGACCTCAAGACTGCTTTTTTCAGTTATTAACCGGTCTTCTAAAATCTCACGATAAGCCTTGGGCACAAGAATTAATTTGGTAAAATCCGCCAAGCTTACGCCATACAGCGCCAGAGCGGCATCTTCTAAATTCTTTTTATCTTCGGCGTTCAGACCTATTTTCTTGTCTGCGACGCTCGCCAGCTCATTGCCGACTCGTTTTTCTAATTCTTGTTGTATCAAAGTTTTTTCTATTAAATCATTGAGCGCCACGCGCCTCAAATCTTTTTGAAATTCTGGACTTTCTAAAATAATTTTATTGTCACTGGTCATTACCGATGTGTAATATTGGTAGGCTAGATAAAATTCTTCATTAAGCGATCGCGCGCTGATCATTGAACCGTTAACCAACGCCACCGGATAATAACCAAGACGAGCAAAATAATACGCTCCAATACCGACAAAGATGATTATCAGAAAAGTTATAAAAAATTTATTCAGAGACATTATTGTATTTTTATTAATTTTTCACCCGGTTTCTTGTAATCAAATTTTGCCTTGAATTCTTTGGTAAGATTTTCCGGTTTGGAAAAATAGTCGATATCTTCTTGAAGCTGGCCATTTTCCAATTTTAAAAGCTGCGCCTCCGCTTGCGCTTTATCAAGGTTGTTATTTAATCGGTTATCACTGGTAATAATATGAAAAAGCTGCACACTCATCGCTCCAAGAATAGCCACCGCAAAACCCCAAATCACCATCTTCATACCTTAATTTTAACCTGTTTTGCCAAGCTTTTTCAATTTTACGGAATTACTCTATTTCTTAAGCAGTTCTTTAAATATATTTGCGGAAATTTTAATTTGAGACTTCACTCCTCTTTCTTTCAATCTTTCTTTTCCCCGCTGCTGCTTTTTCCAGAGTTTCATTTTACGGGTGCGATCACCGCCGTTTTTCCCGAAATTACCCAGCTCTTTCTTCGCTGCCGGGATGGTTTCACGGGCGATGATTTTTCCGCCGACTACCGCTTGGATTGCTTGCGTAAATTGTTGTTGCGGCAGTAGTTCTTTTAATTTTTCGCAAGTAATGCGCGCTTCCCTGTTGATATCGCGTTTCGGCAAAATACGAGTCAGGCCGGGCACTTCATTTTCGGCAATATGAATCTCCAACTTCGCGACATCAGCCGGCGCAAATCCAATCAATTCGTAATAAAATGAGGCAAATCCTTGAGAAACGGACTTTAATTTGTCATCAAGATCCCGAATGAGGTCAGAGAGTGGTAAATTCGCTTTGACGACGATTTTGTTTTTACGCATTTCAGTGGTCATTTCCGAAAACCGAAACGCTTCTTTAAGTTGGATTATCGCGCCCAGATATTCCGGCGGCGTGACAATTTCCGTCCGGGTAATTGGCTCCTCGGCCATCTTGTAGTCATTTGGGAAGTCCTTTGGATTGGTAATTATTTTTCCATCTACTTTATAAGCCACGGACGGAAAACTATGGACTGTCTCAATGTGAAATTCGCGCGCCAGGCGTTCGGCTGCTATTTCAAAATGAAGCCGGCCCAAAAACCCGCCTTTAAATCCCCGTCCCAGCACCTCGCTGGCATCCGGTTCAATAACCAATGAAGCATCGGTAAGTCGCAACTTTCCCAGCGCTTGTTTTAATTCGTCGTACTGATCGCCTTCTTCCGGATAAAACGAAACAAAAACCACCGGACGCGGCTCCGCGTAGCCCGGCAATGGTTCTGCGTCTGAATTTGTGGCAATAGTGTCGCCGATTTTTAATTTACCCGGGTCTTTAAGGCCTGTAGCCACATAGCCAATTTCTCCAGTGTTGAGCTCTTGCGCGGGCCGAAGTTGCGGCGAAAAGAAACCTATTTCTTTGGCCTTGGCCGAGGTTTTAGTGGCAAGAAGATGAACGTCCTGGTTCATAGAAAATTTCCCATCAAAAACGCGTATGTGAGCCACGACGCCTTTATGTTCATCATAAAATGAATCAAAAATCAGACCGCGACCGATTTTTTCTGATGAATCTTCGGGTGGCGGCACCTGTTTAACTATTGCTTCCAATAATTCGTCCGCGCCTTCGCCCGTCTTGCCGGAAACTTTCAAAATTTCCTCCGTGCCAATACCGATCAAATCCGCTAAATCCATTACTGCGTTTTGTATTTGTTCAGGCTGGGCAACATCAATTTTATTTACCGCTCCGATAATTTTTAATCCTGTTCTGCGGGCACTTTCGTAATTGGCAAGTGTTTGCGCCTGGATTCCCTGCGTCGCGTCCACTAAAAGCACCGCGCCTTCTACGGCTTCCAATGCTCGTGAAACCTCATACGCGAAGTCGGCATGCCCGGGCGTGTCTATTAAATTCAGAATAAAAGCCTGCCCGTTACGGGTGTAGTTCATCCTGACCGGCGCCATTTTGATTGTAATTCCCCGTTCGCGTTCCAAGTCCAGCTGGTCTAAATACTGCGGTTTCATTAATCGTTTCTCTACCGTACCGGTAATTTCAAGCAACCTGTCCGCTAAAGTGGACTTTCCGTGGTCAATATGGGCGGTTATGACAAAATTTCTTATATTGGAAGTCATGTTTTGAGTATAGATTAAAGTACACTATAATCGTAACTGGGTCTATTGATATGGAAAAAAACGAAGTTAAATTGGGCCGGACACTGGGTTTAGGCTCGATTATTTTATTAGGCGTCGGAGCGCTTTTAGGCGGCGGTATTTTTACTCTACTTGGCCCCGCGGCTGGGCTAGCCGGGCCTGGTTTATTTTTAGCAATGATTTTAGGGGCTGTTCTGGCCTTTTTAAATCTTCAAATGTATATCGCCCTTGGCACCACTTTTCCGGAAGCGGGAGGAGGTTATCTTTGGGTACGTAAAGGACTCGGTGACTTTCAGGGATTTTTAGCCGGTTGGCTTTCGTGGTTCGCTCATGGAGCGGCAGCAGGCCTGTACGCTCTTAGCTTTGGTTATTACGCTTTTGAAACATTTAGATTCTTCGGAGGAAAAGTCGGTTTGGAAATAAATCTGCTGTCGGTGGAGAAAATCATTGGGGCGGCCGTTGTTATAATTTTCGGATATGTAAATTGGAAAGGGGCAAAATCAAGCCGGCTTGTTGGAAACCTTTTTGGCGGAACTTTAATCGGTATTTTGATTCTTTTTATATTTTCCGGAGTGTTTAAAATCTTCAGCGAGTCAGCGCAATCTTTTTCGCAGTACACTCCGCTTTTACCCCACGGGTTTTTAGGAATTCTGGGCGCTGCCGCTTTGTTTTACATCGCCTTTGAGGGCTCGGAAATTCAGGTACAAACCGGCGAAGAAACCAAAGACCCTAAAAGATCTTTGAAATACGGATTATTTTGGTCATGGGCGATAGTCAGCGCTATATACATTCTGATGTCGTTAGTTGTTGTCGGCGCAACCAGAGACGGTGGCGGATTGATTAGCGAGGTTTTAGGAAAATGGGGCGAGGGAGCCGTAGTAAAAGCGGCAGCCGGGTTTATGCCTTTTGGCACCTTTTTTATGCTTATCGGCGGATTGTTTGCTAATTTAGGCGCCCTCAACGCCACTATTTATTCTTGCAGTCGGGTGGCTTTCGCGCTTGCCCGGGATAAAAACGTCTGGTCAAGGCTTGCTAATATTCATTTAAAAAATCTTTCTCCTCATCTCGCGGTAATTGTGTCTTCAATTTTAATTTCTTTGATGGTGATTTTTCTGCCGCTTTTGGATGTTGCCGCTCTTGCGAGCTTGCTTTTCATTTTGCTTTTTCTGCAATTAAACATTGCCGGCATAAATATCCATTACAAATGGCCGGACACCAAATGGGCCTATAAAGTGCCCCTATTCCCGATACTGCCGCTGATCGCGATTGGCGCGTATATCCTACTTGCGTTCACGATGCTGCAAATAAATATCAATGCTTGGATTATATCCATTTTCTGGCTTCTGCTTGGGTTTGTAAATTATTTTTCGTACGCCAAAACCCAAAGCCGGGAAAGTTTTGAAACCGGAATCGTCTACGAGCAAACAGCTCGAATAGGCGCAAAAACCGGCAAGCGTATTCTCTTGCCTCTGGCGCCTGGTCTCTCGTTGGAAGAAATTAAAAACTTAAGCGAAGTCGCTTTTGCTCTAACGAGTAAATATGATGGGGAGTTGGTCATTATCCGAGTGCACGAAATACCGCCTGCTTTGCCACTAGATCAATCAATGATTAAACCGGAGATTCTTGAGGAGAGAAAACTTTTTGACCAACTTCAACAATGGGTTAACGAATACAACATTAAAACTGGATCAGAAATAAAGAATATTAATTTCCACAGTTTTATTTTAATCGGCCGCGATGTTGTTGACGTTATTCTGGACGTAGTAAAGCAAGAAGACTGCGATCTTCTTATTCTTAACTGGTATGGCTATGTCCAAACTAAGGGAGTTATATTATCGAGTAAAATTGATAGGATTTTGCGGGAATCTAAATGCGATCTTTTGGTAATACAAGACGCGAAACCCTTTAAATCCATTTTGGTGGCGGTTCACCCCTCCGGCAAAGGCCCATACTTGGAACTAGTCGGGGAAATTTCAGGCGGATTAAAGGATTATTACAAGCCTAAGATGGAACTTTTTGGCGTGGTAAACCAGGAAATCCCCTCTTATTTCAAGCCTGACCCGACTGAGCTTTTGAAGGGGTTGAAATTGAAGAAAAAAGATTTTGATGAGGTTAATTTTGTAACCGGCAAATCCGTCACCGGTACGATTCTGCAGCAAACGAAAAACAAAAACCACGACCTGGTAATCATCGGGGCGGCCATTCCGCGGTTTTTGGCGCATTTTAAAATCGGTAGCGTCGCTGAAGAACTTGCCAAAGATACAGGTACGTCTTTAATTATCGTCCGCGGTCATGAGGGCGCCGCGGAAGCATGGTTTAAACGCCTGTTGAAAAAATTACACCCATAGATTACACTGGGTGACAGTTCTTTTGAGAGGAAATATGATGTTTTTGAGAGACCGCATCGTTTTTACTGATTTGGAAACTACCGGTTTGGAAAAGCTTAAGCTTTTGAATCCCACTACAAGAGACCTGGTTCCTTGGGCGGAAATCTGTGAAATTGGCTTGGTTCTAGTTGACTATAAAACACTGGAAGTCGTTGATACTTTTGATGCCAAGGTTAAGATCAATTATCCGTATCGCGTTGAACCGGAAGCGGCAATACTCAACGGCTACAATGAGAACGATTGGCTCTATGCCCGAGAATTGCGTGACGTGTTGGAGGCTTACAATCGCTTTGCGGCGGAAGCAACATTTGCGGCTCATAATGCCGCGTTTGATCGTGGATTTCTGGAAATTGCCTATGCTAAAGAGGGGCTTGAATCAAAATTAAGAGGTCGTCCTATTATTGATACCCAGGAAACCGCCCGCTCCATTACCGAATCAAAAGGATACACACTTGATTCGTTCAGTCTCAAGAATTTGGCGGCATTTCTTGGCTTGGAACCCGAACCGCTTCCGCATCGCGCGCTTAACGGCGCCATGCTCTCCTACCGTATTTTTAAGGCTTTGCGGGGCTTGAAACAGAACGATGAACGGGAACATTCCCTGCCACAAAACCCGGGAGCGGGTTGCCACGCGTAACGGCAAAATTACATCAAAAACGCCAAGCCCCTCCGAAGTACTTCGGAGGGGCTTTTATTTGCAATGTCCCGTTTTAGATAGACCCGGTAAAATCCAGGTGGGTGGGCTCAGCTTTTCCGCCAAGGCGGGAAGCGATTCGCCCTCCCTATTTAAAAATATTCAGGAATCTAAATGCGGGACACTTTTATTATAACACAATCTACTTTTCCCGCTCGTCTTCGCTGTAGATAAGTTCAAAATCTATTTTCTTGTAATCAAATATCTCTTCAGACTTGAAAAACCTTTTAACTTCGGCTTCCGGATCTTCGGCAGGATCGGAGGCGTGGACTAAATTCGCTTGCATGCTTAAAGAAAAATCTCCACGAATAGTTCCGGCATCCGCCTCGTAGCCTTTGGTTGAACCGACAATAAAACGCACCGCCGAAACGGCTTTAATGCCGGACAACACCATGGCAATCACAGGCGAAGACGACATAAATTTCGCAAGATTCCCAAAAAACGGCTTGTCAGCATATTTTCCGTAATGGTCTTTCAATAAAACATCATTTAATTTGACCATTTTCATTCCAATGATTTTCAAACCCTTTCTTTCAAAACGATGGACAATCTCGCCTAAAAGATTTCGCTGTAAAGCGTCGGGTTTAATTAATACTAGGGTTCGTTCTTCTTTAGGGTGAGTCATATATTTTATTTAGTAATTTTTATATGGAGTTCGTTTAACTGTTTTTCATCTACGTCCGAGGGGGCGTTACTCATTAAATCGCGACCATCTCCGGTTTTAACGAAAGCGATGGTTTCGCGGATGTTGGGCTCGTTCAAAAGAATCATCATTAATCGATCGAATCCAATAGCCGCTCCACCGTGCGGAGGCACGCCGTAAGAAAAAGCCTCAATCATATGCCCGAACTTTTCCATAATCACATTGTCTTTATAACCAAGAAGCTGAAAAGCTTTTTTTAGCAATTCCGGTTTGTGATTACGTATGCTGCCGCCGGCAATTTCAAAACCATTGAGCGCGAGGTCGTATTGCATGGCCGTAATACCATCCAAATGCTTCTCACTGTCCGGTAGAGTTTCGTTGTACGGCATACTGAAAGGATTGTGGCCAAAATCCCATTTTTTGTCTTTTTCGTTATATTCATAAAACGGAAAATCTATGACCCAAGCAAAAGCGAGTTCATCGGGATCATTTTTATCTTTACGTAAATCTGGCTTATCTGTTTTGTATTTTTCAGCCGCTTCTTTATGACTAATGCGCGGAAATGGAATCGCGGTAATTTTTTTATGAGGCCAAGTGCTTTTGATAAGATTTATTATTGCACTTTCTAAAAATTCCAAAACATCGTCACGTTTTACGAAGCTCATTTCCAGGTCAATTTGAGTAAATTCTGGTTGACGATCGCCCCGGGTATCTTCGTCGCGGAAACAGCGCGCCACTTGAAAATAACGTTCCAGCCCCGCCACCATCAGAAGCTGTTTGTATTGCTGCGGCGCCTGCGGCAAAGCATAAAACTTTCCAGGATACAAACGGGACGGCACTAAATAGTCGCGCGCGCCTTCCGGCGTGGATTTGCCTAAAATTGGCGTCTCTACTTCAACAAAATCGTGTTCTTTAAAATAATTATTGATGAACTGGAGGGTTTTACTGCGCATTCGCAGATTGTTTTGCATCCTTGGTCGGCGTAAATCCAGGTAGCGGTATTTCATGCGGCTTTCCTCGCCGATTTCATGGCCATTACTGCCAACGTCAATTGGCGGCGTTTGCGCCTCCATCAAAATTTCCAGCCCGGTTGCCTGTATTTCAACTTTACCGGTCAGTAAATCCGGATTAATCATGCTTTCGGGGCGCTTGGCAACTTTGCCGGTAATCTTTACTACCCACTCGGTTCTTAGTTTATCGGCGGCAGCGTGTAAATTTTTATCGGCAAAAACCACCTGGGCGATGCCGCTCCGATCCCTTAGATCAACAAAAATAATTTTGCCGTGATCTCGCCGCACAGCCACCCAGCCCATTAATTCCACCTCTTTACCTTCGTTTTTTATCGTGTCGGCTATAAGAGTTCTCATGTTTAAAATATTACCACTATTTTTTTAAATAAACACGCAGCCGGTCGTCACTAAGGGTTACTAACACCGTGTGGTCGCGGTCAGTTCGGAAAATTTGCGTGCCTATATCGGCAAGACGGCTCAATGCCGCGGGTGTCGGATGTCCATAAGTATTTTTTCCCACTTCAATTACGGAAATTATCGGATTCACTGCTTTTAAAAATTCCGGCGAACTGGAAAATCGCGAACCGTGATGCCCCACTTTCAAAACTTGCGCCGAAAGGTCGTATTTTTTACTAAGTTCGTCCTCAATCCTTTGGCCGATGTCGCCCGTATAAAGCGCGCGCAACTCGCCTTTTTCCAGCATCACCACTAAGACGGTGTCATTTAATTCCTTGCTTTTTAGATTCTGCTTTGACGGTGATAGAATTTTTAAAATTACGTCATGATAGCGAATGTTGTCGCCTTCGCTCAAAACTATACGCTTCGCGCCATTTTCTTTGACGGCCTGATCAAAATCCGCGTAAGCCAGCGAAGTGCCCTTCCTGCCGTTCTCAATAACCGCGCCGACTTGGTAGCGTTTTAAAACATCAATTAAACCGCCAAAATGATCCAATTGCGGATGGCTTAATATTAGTAAATCAATGTAGCGGTCTTGTGGCGCCAAAATCTTTGACAAACTCTCTAAAATTTTCACGTTCGGACCGCCGTCAATCACTATTTGAACATTACCGGGAAGATTAATAAGCTCGCTATCCCCTTGCCCAACATCCAAAAAATAAAGCTCTAAATCGCCGCTATTCCCCGAAGCGGCTATTGCCCGCAACACAAAAATATTCACGGCAATCAAAACTGGAATTATTACAGAAAGAACTTTATGATTTTTGAACATAAATTTATAACACCCAACTCATAAGCCAAGAAAACACTAGCGGGCCAGCTAATGATCCAGGCCAGGCCGCTTGAAATTATTGACGCGAAACCTATTAAAAATCCTAAGGCCATAGTAACGGGTATGAATTCCAAAATCAAAATGTTGGATATGATTCCAAGCGGGGAAAAAAAGCCAAAATGAAAAATAAGCAGCGGCAATACTGCCAACTGCGCGGAGGTGGTTGTCATTAAATTTTTCTTCCAGCCCAAAAATCCATGCTCATTATTCAATTTAAATTTTTTCCGCAACCACGGCTCAAGCAAGGTAATACCCAGCAGCGCGGCAAATGACAATTGAAAGCCAATGTCAAAGGCCAGAATTTTTGGATTAACTAAAATCATTGCGAAAGCCGCCGCCGCCACGGCATTTCGGAAATAATAAGGCCGCCGGACTTGATCGGCCAGTAAAACCAGCCCGGCCATTATCGCCGCTCTTACTACGGATGCCTCAGCCCCCGTCATAACTACAAAACCGATTATGAGCAATCCGCTAATGGGAAATTTTAATCTTCGCGTCAGCCACCAACCCTTCAAAATGAACGCTAAGCTCGTAACTATAATGGAAATGTTGTAGCCGGATAGCGCGACTAGATGACTTGTGCCGCTAAGGCGAAGCTGTTCTTTAAATTCATCACTAAATTCGGCGGTTGTCCCTAGCGTTAGTCCGCCCATAAACGCCGCTTGTTCAAAAGGCAAAACTTTTTTAAAACTGCCAATAAAATAACCTTTGATTTTTAAAAGCGTGCCTTTTATTGAAGGTGCGGTTTCATGAGACAGAAGCTCTACTTTTGGAAAACCAATCAACCCTACAATGCCTTCCTTTTGATAATAATCGGCGAATTCTCCTTCCGGCCTTTTTATTACCCCGGTAACTTTAATTTTGTCGCCATAACTAAATTCCGGATATCGCGAAGTGGTCATCTGAATATTATCAATACGCAAAATTTGGCTATTCAACCTTAGTTCGGCTTTGGTGATAGCGCCCGTCAGTTCAATTTTTTTATCAAAGATAATTGTTGGGTCTTGCTGAAAATAATCAAAAACAAAGAAATAACCCGCGCCCAAAAACATTACCAAACTGATTATCACTACCCCGCGGGGTAGTGATAAAAATGAAAAATAGATGGCGGCAAAGAGAATTATGACCAACAGCGTAATTATCAATCCGCTGATTAAATATGATTGCGTAAAATTATGCGCGGCGCTTGCCGATAAAATGCCTACCAAAAAGAAGCAGACCGCCCAAAAGAAAATGTCGCGAATTTTCATCCCGTTAGAAACAACTAATAAATGACGTCATGGTAAGAATTAGTAAAAAGAGAGTCTGCGATAAAAAGTCTTCGGCCTATCAACAGTCATCTTTGATGACTTGTTTCTAACGGGATTCATTCACGATATTATACTTTATTTCGCGGATTTTATCACGCCACCGCCCAACATTACGCCTTTTTTATCATAAAACACCGCGGATTGGCCTTCGGCGACGAATTTTACGGGTTCTTTGAATTGAATGGTGAATAAGGAATTGTGAATTATGAATGAGGCGGGAACTAGCGGCTGTCTGTAACGAACTCGGGCGAGAACGGGAATTTTCAATTTTAAATTTTCAATTTTAAATTTAGGATTAATCAAATTGACATCGGTCAATTTGATTTCCTTTTTATACAAAGCCGGGTTATTTTCGCCTTCGGCAACGGTAATAGTATTTTTCTTGATGTTTTTATCGACAACGTACAAAGGTTGTTTAAATCCGCCAATGTTTAAGCCGTGACGCTGGCCTATTGTATAGAATTGGGCTCCGTTATGATGCCCAATAATTTGTGCGCGCCCCGCCTTCGCCAAGGCTTCGGCGGGCAAGCGTGATGTTTTTGATGCAAGCAAAATTAATCCCTTTTTCGGTTTGATGTACCGGCTCAAAAAATCCGGCAAAGACACTTGTCCCAAAAAACAAATCCCCTGTGAATCTTTTTTTGCGGCATTGTGCAGGCCGAATTTCGCCGCCAGTTTTCGAACTTGCGGTTTTGTATAATCGCCGATGGGGAATAAACAATGTGCCAGCTGCTCCGGTTTTAGAGTCCATAAGAAATAGGACTGGTCCTTATTCTTATCGCGCGCAATTTTCAATTTACAATTTTCAATTTTCAAAACGTAATGTCCGGTTGCGACGAAATCCGCGCCTAATTCTATAGCTTTTTCATAAAACAGGCCGAATTTTATTTCCTTATTACACATCACATCGGGATTGGGCGTAATCCCCTTTTTATAGCCGTCAATCATGTACTCAACCACCTTTTCTTTGTACTCTTTTTCAAAATCAAAAGTATAAAAAGGTATGCCGATGGTTTCGGCGGCGCGGCGCGCGTCCTCGGCGTCTTGGGCAGCGCAACCATCAACGTTGTAACACTTGAGATGGATACCGACAACGTCAAAACCACGCTTTTTTAGAAGCGCCGCCGCAACCGAAGAATCCACCCCCCCGGACATTCCAACGAAGACTCTTTTGTTCCCAAATTTCATAGCCGTACTCTAATATAGATTTTAAAAAATAAAAAGCGGCTTTTCGCCGCTATTGATTCTTGGTTGTATAGTTCATATTGTCGGAAATTTTACGTGCCAGCCATACCGCGAGCCGCACAGGCAACGCAACGGCCAGAAAAGAAACAAGATAAACGGTAACTATGACGATAACCGCAAGAAACAGTAAGGGCCACAGCGTAAACGTAAAAAGGGTAAAGTCGTCATTATAATCAACGTCACTGCCGTAACGCAATTTCATGCTGATAACAACAAGCGCGGCGAAAAAACCAACCATGACATAACCGATAACCCACAGATACCAAGGCATTTTAACCTCATAAAAGAACTGGCTAGAGTATAGCGGGGCACCGTTGAAAAAACAAGTTTAGTGTGGCAGAATTGGTTCTATATGTTGGCGTATAACGAACTAAAAAAGGGCATGATTTTCGTGCTGGATGGCCAGCCCTGCGAAGTGTTGGAGTACGAATTTTTGCGAATGCAACAAAGAAAACCGGTTGCCAAAACAAAGATTAGAAATCTTATCTCCGGTAAAATTGTGGAACGCACTTTTCATCAAAACGAAAGCTTTGAAGAAGCTGATATAAAAAAAGAAGATATTAAATATCTATACAACAGCAAAGGCCAGTTTTGGTTTTGCGAAAAAAATGATCCCAGTAAAAGATTTTCTATGACCCAAGATCAAGTAGGTTCGGCGGGAATGTTTATTAAGACAAATAGTTTTGTCACGGCTCTTAAATTTGATGAACTCATTATTGGCATTAAAGCCCCTATTAAAATGGAATTAAAAGTCAAAGAAGCGCCGCCAGGCGTTAAGGGTGATACCGCTACCGGCGGAACTAAAGTGGCTATTTTAGAAACCGGTGCCACCGTTAATGTGCCGTTATTTGTAAATACAGGCGATATTATCCGGGTCAACACCGAAACCGGCGAATACGCGGAACGAATCGAAAAATCAAAGGAATAAGTCGTCTTACTTTTGCTTCTTCTTAAGAGACTCGTCTAAGGCTTGCCGCAATTCATCCAAATTTACGGCCTGTTTGGGTTTTTCGGCATGCGGCGGACGTGGCGGCAGAGACGGCTGCAGCGGCTGTTCTATTGGCTGTTTCGCCACTACGGGCGGTTCTGCTGGCCTTTCTATAGGCTTTTCTATAGGCCGTTCAGCGGGTTTTGGTCTGCTATAAGAAGGGCGAGACATATCAAACTGCGGTCTTGGCTTAAAAGCCCCCTCTTGCGGCTTTTCTTGCCACCGCATCTCTTTACGCTCAACTGGTTCGGGGGGTTGTATTGCCCACTCGCTGGCAATTTTTTTAGAAACCACTTCCAAAGGCGTACTGTACTTGTCGCGACTGTGCTCAATAATTTCTTTGCGATAAGATTCTTTTGGCGGCTTTGCCGGACCAATACCGATGGCAGAAAACGGACGCGAGGCCACGCCGTCAATCATCAGCTTTACGTAAACACCGGCCTTGGGAAGATTGACGATATCGGTAGCCAAAAACTCCGGGGTTAATTCCTTTTCTAAAAACTCGGCATCCTCGGCGCCTACCCGGAAAGACACGATAGTGCCCACGTTGCCGAAAACCGCGTCGCGGACTTTAGTGTTGGTGTCATGCATCAATTGGCGGATATATTGATGCGCCAAAATCAGACATAATTTATACTTTCTGGCTTCGGACAAAATATTCGCGAAAGAGTCTGTGGCAAAATTTTGAAACTCATCTACGTAAAGATAAAAGTCTTTGCGTTCCAATTCGGGAATATCCACGCGGGACATAGCCGCCAATTGAAGCTTGGTAATCACCAGAGAGCCAAGCAAAGCCGAATTATCCTCGCCAATTTTCCCTTTAGAGAGGTTAAAAATCAATATCTTTTTCTCATCCATAGCTTTGCGGAGGTTTAAGGCGGAGCGCGGCTGGCCTAAAATATTACGCACTAACGGGTTCGCGACAAATTGTCCGATTTTATTTTGAATGGCCGCCGTTGCTTCAGTTTCAAATTTCTGCGCGTAACGGGCAAATTCATTTACCCAAAAACTTTTAATAACCGGATCTTGAAGCTGATCTACCAGCTTCTTCCGGTAGTCTTTGTCGGATAACAGCCTCATTACGCCTAAAATAGTAGATTCCGGAAACTCCAATAAAGTAAGCAACGCGTTGTTTAAAATGTACTCCATGCGAGCCGACCAGACGTCCGGCCAAATCTTTTTAAAAACACCCATAATACCTGAAGCCACAAGGTGTCGGAATTCATTGGTAACTTTTTCTAACGGATTAAAAGCAATCGGAAATTCTATATCGGAGGGATTGAAATAAACGACATCTTTGATTCGCTCTTTCGGGATAAAATCCAATATTTTTTCCGCCAAATCTCCGTGTGGGTCAACAACGGCCAATCCGTTACCGGCCAGAATATCGGAAATAATCATATTTTCCAACATAGTAGTTTTACCCATGCCGGTTTTACCGACAACGTACATATGCCGGCGACGATCGTCGGCTTTAATGCCGAATTTTTTAGTTTGCCCCCGGAAATTAATTATCCCGAAAAAATTAATATGTTCTAAATTTGCCATAAATCAATACTTGATTATTCCACCGGTAAACCGGCGGGCGGTTCGCCTTTTTTCGCTCCAAGCCGCCGCAACAGCGGCGCTTCAACCATAATGCTTGGGAAATGAAAAATTGTCGCCAACTCTTCAACGTTCAGTATTGAAACTTTATTGGGCCAAAACATACGACGATAAGCTTCCCACATCCGCCGCTTACGAAACCATAGTCGGCGATCTTTGAAAAGTTTTATATTGCCGCGAATAACGGTAAAGGTATCAACGTTGGGACGAAAACTGTTGAGATTTTGAGTGGAGTATTGTTGAAAGGTTGAAATCACCGCTCCGACGTTTGAACGGGTAAAGCTATCCCGCTTATCAATGTATAAAAAGCGGATATTGGCTTTAAATCCAAGCCGGCTGATTTTTTTCTCGATAGCCTCAACTACGTCTCTTTCACCTTGTGTTAATAACATAAGCGGGTTTGGGCCGTCTTTGGGTTTTTCGTCACTGGACCAGACCGGATGTTCAATAGTCGCAATGCTAAAATTACGGAAAAATTCCCAGATTCGATCGGCAAATCCTTTAGGGGTCGGTTTTTTGCGGCCGATTAATTTGTCACGCAATACCTCTCCCGCTTTTTTCCATTCATCGCCTGTTGGACTTACTAAAATTTGAATCCAAATGGCTTCATCATTTTTTAATTTGGACATTGCCTCGGTAAGCGCCGCAATCGGGTCCAAACGTTTTTCTTTTTGCGTCTCTTCGAAATAGTGATAGGTCTGTATGGGATACGCGTCTGCTTTTGAAAGATGAAAATCCGTCCCCCAAATATCATAGACTTTATTGGGCAAAGTTTGAGGCATTAAATTTTTGTAATCCTCGGCTTCGTGAATTTCGGCATCGGGATATTGGGCATAAACCGACGCTTCTATCAAATTGCGGTATCCCTCCGGGGTGCGGATATAAAAATGCACGCCGCCGGCAAAACCAACCAATTCAAAAGAGATCCAGTCTTCTCTTAAGTGGCCTTCTATATATTTTTGAGCAAAGCGGAAACCGAATGAGTAAATACCGTAAGTAGCGGCAAAAACCTGTTCCATTGCCTTAGGGGTTTTTTCAATGATCGCCGGAATTTTAATTTCCAATAAGACCCACTTGATACTTCGAAGATAATTAATAAAGACGTGATAGACCCAGAACTTCCAAAAAATAAAACCAAGCGCCAAAGGCAAAACCACCCACCAAGTGAGGGCAAAGACAGCGATAATATTATTAATAATTGCGGAAAGAGCTTCTAAGATCACTAAGTGAATTATACCAGAGTCGTATAACGGCCGTCATCTAATCGCTTAAAATTTTTGCGGTTCTGAAGGTTTATTAAAATAGTGTTTTCCTTAAAAAGCCGCTGCTTTAAAACCACGCTCATGATGTCGTTTGATTTCATCGGTCCGTGCTTTTTTAAAAAGTGGTTGATAATTTCCTTAGCGGTGCCGGGCACAACGCCAAACTCGCCAAGCGTATAAGTTCCTTTTCCAACCAGAACGAATCTTGCGTCTTTAATGAGCTCATTGTGAATAGTTGGCGCATGAGCCTCTTTGTTCCGTAAATTACTGACCAGTAAGGCAATTTCGGTAAAATGAATCGGTCGTTTTTCCTTTTTTAAAACCAAGTAAGCCCAATCTCGGGCTGTCTTCGGATTAATTTCCGGTTGGCTGGATAATCCAAGTTCGCCAAAAACATTTTGGGCGATTTTTTTGGAAACTGAAGCGTAATTACTGGCAACGATTTCGGTTAAACCGAATTTTTTCGCGGCGGTGTCGAAAGCTGTCGCGAAATTACCCCGCTCGGAATTTTTGAGAACGTAACTAACAAAACTCATAGCGTTTTTTTGATCGGTTTCGCCGATGTACCAATAGGGGTAAAAATCCGCGCTATCTTTGGAATAATGAAAACGCTTGGACATCTCCAGTAAAAACTTGACTTGATTGGACTGCGCGGCGCCGCCAAGATTCTCTACCAGTAAATCTTCACGTTTTAAACCTCCGGAATTTTTTAATTGAATAGAGGCGGTCTTTACGAAATCACCCAGGCTGTTGCTAACGGCATTGTCTTTAGCGCCTTTTATGCTCAAAACTTCAATCTGACGAATCCGTTCGCGAGTGAGCCCGTATTTATTGCCCAGTTCCGCTAAAGTCAGCATTGCTGATCCGGAAATTCCATAGCGTCCTTCTAAAATTTCTTTTTGGCGGCTGGAAAGATTGGCCAAACAAACCTTGATTAGATTATTTATTTTCGCGCTATCGATCATGTCGTTTGGTATAGTACCACAACTAATACTATAGTGTCAATACCGCTATAAATCCGTCCCTTTTCAGATCTCTTATTTCCATAACGTAAGCAACGGACTCGCTACGAATATTGACGCGTACGTGCCTACAACAGTACCTACTAGAATAGTCAAAATGAAGTATTGAAGGTTTGCGGGACCTAGAAAATAAAGAGCTAGTAATGTCAACACCAGCGTTAAAGAAGTATTCACCGATCGGGCCAAAGTTTGATTAACGCTTTTATTGACCAGCTGATTGAAATCCGCTCGCGCCCCGCCATCAATTTTGAGATTCTCTCTGATGCGGTCAAAAACCACGATTTTATCGTGCACGGAGAAACCTATTACCACTAAAATAGCTACTATAAAATTCGTATCCGCCTCGGCATTGAAAAGATGCCCCAAAACCGCGAACAGCCCTGCCGGTATCAGCGCGTCATGAAACAAGGTCACTAAAGTAATCGCGCCGTATTTCCAGGAACTTACCGGTTGAGAAACTTTACGGAAGGCAAACGCGACATACAGCGAAATGGTAATTAATACCAAAACGAATGCCCAAATCGCCTTATTCTTTAAGTCATTGCCGACTGCCGGCCCGATATTTTTGAATTGCAGCTCTTCCACGGCGCCGAATCGTTTAGAAAGTTCGGCTAATTTTTCTCCCTTTTCTTTCTCGGTGATATCTTTGAGGCGGATCATAACGTCGCCATCATCTTGAGGCGTAATAAGTCCATCCGGGAAAAAACTTTGCAGCTCCGCGCGATCCGGAACGGAAGCAAATTTTAATTGCCAGGAAACCCCGCCGGAAAAATCAATTCCGGGCGTCAGGCCGAATTGCCAAATGGCGATTACGCTTGCTATAACCAAAATTCCGGAAAAGGTTAAGAAAACAAATTTATTTTTAATAATAGCTAGATTAGTCATGGCTATTTTTTATAAATGCGCGGAGCATTACCCGACTAACGGTAATAGCGCTGAACATACTCAATAGTACGCCGATTAACAGCGTGAGCGCGAACCCACGAACGAAACTGGAAGTAAGATAATAAAGAATAATGGAAGTTAGCATGGTAGAAATATTAGAATCGCGAATTGATGGCCAAGCGCGCCGGAAACCCTCTTCCAACGCGGCGACGCGTGAAACGCCTTTTGCTATTTCCTCTTTGGTGCGAGCGAAAATCAGGATATTGGCGTCAACCGCCATGCCGATTGATAAAATAAAACCGGCAACACCGGCCAATGTCATAGTAATGCCAAACAGTTTAAAAGTAGCCAACGCATATACTATATAGAAAACAAGTGCCAACGCCGCCACTAAGCCTAAACGTCTGTAATAAAGAATTAGAAAAAGTATGATGGCTAGCGTTCCAACAGCGCCGGCTGTTATCGCTTTATTCATTGAATCAAGACCTAATGAAGCGCCAATTGTTTGGTGGCTAATAAGCAAAAGCGGAGCCGGCAAAGCTCCAGCATTGAATAAGCTGACTATCCGTCGAACTTCTTGAAACGTAAACTGACCGGTAATCTGGGCGTTGCCGCCGCTAATCACTTCCCGAACAGTTGGCATGGAAATTAATTCGTTATCCAGAAAAATAGCCAATGGTTTGTTGACGTTCCGCCTGGTTAATTCTTCAAATATTTTCGCTCCTTCCGCGTTGAATTGAACAGTAATTAATGGCTCATTAGTATTGCTATCGGAACCAACTTCAGATTTTTGCAAATAACGCCCAGTAAGTTGAGTGAGTTGGAAAGTAAGCTCGGTGCTTGTTCCTTCTCCTGCTTGATCAACTTCACGAAAATCCAAGAGCGCCGTCCGTCCAATCTGATTAATCGCCTCTTCAATATTCTGAATGCCGGCAAGCTCTACTATTAACTGGTAAGAGTCGCCGACTTTGGCGGTTGTTACCCGCGGCTCGCTGACGCCAAAAACATTGACGCGCCTTTCCATTACATCGCGCAAGCCATTTAGCGCAGAGGCGCGATCGACTTGGGCAATATCTTTCATATCGGCTTCATAGACAAGATAGCTTCCGCCAACTAAATCCAGACCTAAGCGCCAGGGTAAAAAGGTTTTTCCAAAAGGTTTTGGAAAAACCAAAAGGCCGGCGACGATTGCCGAAACAATTATTAAAAAGAATTTTAAACTATTTTTTCTTGATGAATCCATTAGTTAAAAAGTCCTTGCGGAAAAGTGATTTTCATTATACTATACCTCATAGTTTTTTGAAAAGAGGGTGTAATGGAATCTATTGCGATCGCGATTTTGAAAATCGCTTTTGGTTTCGGAGTCATTCTAACGGTCCACGAGCTCGGTCACGCGATTGCGGCAATGCTTTGCGGCGTAAGAATCCAACGTTTCAGTATCGGCATCGGGCCGGGATTGAAAATTAAGAACGTACCCAAACTAAACGAACTTGTTATCAGCCCGTTCGTAATCGGCGCGTACGTTATGCTGAACGAAGAAGATCTTGCCGGTAAATCTTTCTGGCAAAGAAATTTCGTCTATGTTGCCGGCATGTTTAGCAACGTAGTGTTAGCAATTCTGATTATTATCGCGTACGGCGCGACAGTGCTTAAAGCGATTGGATTTTCTTTTTATATTTGGCTGGTTGGTTGGCCTCTGGTTATCACTTCGCTGACCTCGGGAGCTGTCTCGCCTTCAGAATCCATATCCGGACCAATCGGCGTCGGGCAGATGCTGGCCGGAAATCAATTTCCTTATTTTCTTACTCTGGCGATACTGAATCTAGCCGTGGCGATGTTTAATTTATTGCCAATTCCGCCCTTTGATGGCGGCCATATGCTGACTTCTGTTTTGGAAAAGATACTAAGCAAAGATCGACTAAAAAAGACGATTTCCGTTCTACAGATGCTTGGATTGGGATTCATAATTTTCTTGCTGGTTTTTGGAACTATCAGCGATATTTCAAAAATTTTTAAAACCCCCTCATTATGAAGGGGGTTTTTATTATGCCTAGTGAGGAGCGAAATAAGAGCCTTTTCTTATTTCGTCCGAACGACGGCAGAACAAAGGGTTTAATACTCTTTATATGGCACTGGAAAAATCTAGATTTTGAACCGAAGATGGCCGCGGCCGCGACAATGCTGACAGACCGGAGCCACTTTGAAATTACTGTATTCAAAAAGACGCCCGCCCCAATCTTTTTCATTTCGATCGGATTGAAGAGTTAAGTTTTTATGCAATTTTTCCAACGCTTCTTGAGGCGATCGCGCTTTAATATCACGCTGGGTTTTGCTCGTTGCGGTTTTGTGGGTACTGGGATCGGTTGCCGTAACTATATAAAAAATTCTGTACGGTCGTGGATTTACAAACCATTTCAACGGCATTTTGTTTTTCCGATGCCGGGTTTTTTTATGACGCACGTTTGCCTCTAGTAAGAACTATGTTGAAGTTTAAATTATGACTAAAATTTGTCAAACCGATGTTTTTATATTAAATTAAGAATTCGGGGAGCCCCCATACCTGCCTCATCGGCAGGCAGGGCTCAATAGTAAGCCTACCTTTAGTAAAGCAGTAGCCTTACTGGTTGGTTCACTCGTTAAAAATAAAAACAGATATTACGCCCCCATAGCTCAATGGTAGAGCAGCTGCCTTTTAAGCAGTTGATCTTGGTTCGATTCCCAGTGGGGGCACAAAAAAATTAAATCTCCTTCTTCAGGTCTTCTAAAAGTTTCTTTACTTTAGCGCTGAATTTTTTGGGAGTTTTTACTTCCCAATCAATATATAAATCTCCTTTGCCGAATCCGCCAAAGCGCGTCATTCCTTCGCCGGAAATTTTCAATTTTTCTTTTAAGCTGAAATTGGCAGGAATTTCCACGTAAACTTTATTGCCGTTAATAGTAGGTATTTCGATTTTTGTGCCAAACAAAACGTCCAGCAGACTAATTTCTTTTTTAATAAAGAGGTTGTCGCCTTCGCGCTCAAAAATCTTATGAGATAAAATCTTAACCCGGACATACAAATCCCCCGCCCCCGCTCCGTGTTCTCCCGCTTCTCCCGCCCCGGAAAGCTTAATCAGCTGTTCATTACTGACGCCGGGAGCGATTTCCACCGCAACTTCTTTATCGGATTGTATCCGGCCGGAACCATGGCAATCGGAACAAATCTTATTCGGCACCTGACCGCTACCGGCGCATTTAGAGCAGGCACGAACTTGGGCAAAACTTCCAAAAAAAGTGCTCCGCGATTCTTTGATTTCTCCCCGCCCGCTGCAAGTAGCGCACTCCGTTAAACCGGCGTCCGAAAAATAGCCGAGACCGGAACAGTTGCCGCATGAATTAAAAAGCCGTATTTTAAATTTCTTTTCCGTTCCGCGAAAAGCTTCTTCCAACGTAATTTCTTGAACCGTTTCCAAATCGGACCCGCGATGATAATTTTTGCGCCGCTTAATTCCCAAACCCTCAAAAAATACGTCAAAAAGATCACCGACGCTTCCAATATCGTCCAGATTGCCAGTGTCGAAACCAAATTCAAAATTTCCGAACGGTCCGCCGCGCGGCGAACCCGCCGAACCGTCAAAAACCCGGCCGAACCGGTCGTATTGCGCCCTCTTTTCTCTATTGGAGAGAATCTGATAAGCCTCGTTAATTTCCTTGAATCTGTCGGCGCTGCCGCCGGATTTGTCGGGATGATATTGATGCGCTAATTTTCTGTAGGCCTTTTTAATATCCTCGTCGGAAGCCGCTTTATCAACGCCCAGAATATTGTAATAATCTTTAGGCATTTTACGTTAAAACAATAACTTTTTGGGGTTGGTTTTGCAATTCAATCTTAAAAAAACCGAACTTGAGTAAAAGTTGGTAGATGCCATAAGCCAAATAGGACGCAGGCAAATTTACCAATACCAAAGAAAA
>CAYHZT010000010.1:3029-22862 GCA_964361325.1 uncultured Candidatus Saccharibacteria bacterium | reverse complement strand
TTTCTCTACGTGACTGGAGTTCAGACGTGTGCTCTTCCGATCTGTTCGTTAAGGCTTCGGCGAGCTTTCCAGGGTTTTTTATGCCTGAACGCATCAATGGCCAGTTGTATTCCGATGGCTGCCAAACTTCTTCCGAATCATTCGCAGAACTGGACACGGTTATTCTTATTGACTGTGGTCAGCCTAAAATGACAGTTGATCCCGGTACGCTCAAGTGGTACGAACGGTTGACCAAGCGCATGTCTTCTATGATGGATGAAGCCATCGAAAAAGACATAGAAATGCAACTGGGAAAGTTCAAGCCATTTCCGGATAGCGAAGAAACTTCCTGGTCTGTCTGGAAACGCATCACTCAATTTTTCAAAGACGCTCCGGTCACTAAACGGCTTATTCTGATCTCGCCGTCAATGAACATTCCGACTCTGATGCTCAACTCCTGTGAAAAAAACGACATCTCTAAATCTGTTCAGCATGGTTACGAGCGAGCTAAGGAAATCTTAAACAGATTGGAATCATAATTCCGCTCCCGCACTTCATTGGTGCGGGATTTTTATTAACGACATCGCAAGTCGTTATAATTATTCATTGCGTAACAATCATAAAATTTATAAAATAACAGCATGACGAGCGAGTATTATACTCAAGCATTGGTTCTTGCAAAAGAGCCGACTGGCGAAGCGGATTCCCAAGTGTTTTTGTATACCTCGGATCTGGGATTGGTTATTGCTAAAGCCATCGGCGCGCGCAAGATTACTTCTAAACTGGCCGGACATTTGGAGCCGCCGAATCTGGTCGCGGTACGTTTGATTCAGAAAAATCGTTTCCAAATCGCCGATGCGTTGAAAATTTCTACATTGCCGAAAATCAAAAATTGGGCGCCGATTCTCGACCTTATTAAAGAATTAACCGCCGAAGGCCAGCCGGACTCCGAACTCTGGAAAATGATTGAAGACAAAAATTTGGAAGGAGAGGAGATTTTGCGCGTGCTGGGTTTTGATCGTGCGTTTGCTGTTTGCCAGGACTGTGGCGCGAAGACCCCCGACAATTTTTTGCTAAGGCGTTCGGAATATGTCTGTTCGGTTTGTTTGGCGCAATCTGGCAGTCCCGCTCATTTTGTTCTAAAATAAGGCTTATATGTCCTGGTGGAAAAATTTAAGCTTGAAAACCAAAATCGTGATGATTTTTTCGGTCGTCGCGGTTTTCGGGGTGATTTTAATCGGATATTCAGCTTATCAAGGAAGCCGTTCAAAGGGGCTGGATTTGAAAATGTCAGGACCGGAAAAGGTCTTGATAGGAGTGCCTTTTGATTTTCAAATTAATGTTGCCAATGTTTCGCAAAATACTTTGGAGGATGTGCGGCTGACCACAACTCTTCCAGCGGGAATAGCTTTTGTCGGCGCTCCGGCGGCAAAAAATGCCGACTTCCGTGATCTTAAAACATTGGGAGCCGGCGGCGTTAGCCAGCAAGCCTTCAAACTAGTTGCTCTAAACGGCGAGAATAGTTTTAAGCGCATTGAAGTTTCGGTAAATTTTCTCTCAGGTTCTTTAAGTTCCCGTTTTCAAAAAAAGGACGTTTACGACCTTGCTATCGGAGGGTACGGCCTTGCTTTGGATATTGTTGCACCTCAGAAAATTTTTAGCGGTGAGAATTTCGATACAGAAATTTCCTACAAAAATGTTTCGGACATTGATTTCTCCGACTTGAAATTAAAAATAGACTTCCCGCCGACTTTTAGACTGGTTAAATCCACTCTAGAACCGGATGCCGGCAATAACATTTGGATTTTAGGCGGCCTTCGCCAGGGTTCGGAAATGAAATTTAAAATTAATGGCAATATTCTTGGTCCGGATGGCGCGTTTTTTGACATCAAAGCCACTATTGAGGCCGTTCTTTTGGGGCAGCCCTACCCGATTACTGTAAATACCGCAACGCTTTCCATCGCCACCTCGCCGCTTTCCATTAGAATAGAAGCAAACGGCGATTCGGATTATGTAGCCCGTGTTGACGACTCGATTACTTACGATATTAATTATTTCAACAATACCGATATCGGATTGCAAAACGTGGTTATTAAAGCGCAATTGATTGGAGCAATGTACGATTTTGCGACATTGGACAGTAATGCTATTTTCCGTTCTTCCGACAATACTTTAACCTGGAACGCGTCTAACGCGGACGAGTTAGCGACTTTGTCGCCGGGAGAATCTGGAGCGGTCCATTTTACTATTCGGACTAAAAACACCTATCCCATAAATCGCTTGAGTGATAGAAATTTTATTTTGAAAGTGGTTGGGTCCATAGAGTCGCCCACTGTTCCTAATTTTGTGGCGGCAACCAAAACTATCGGACTTGCCAATTTAGAAACCAAAGTCGGCGGTAAGGTAGATATTCATACAAGAGTTTATTTCCGTGACGCGGCCTCGGGGATAATCAACAAAGGACTGTTTCCGCCCAGCGTCAATCAAAAAACCAATTATACGGTTCACTGGCTGATTACCAACTACGGAACGGATATTAAAGACGTGGAGGTGAAGGCGTTTTTGGCTGGCAATGTTCGTTTTACCGGAGTCGTCAAAACCACCGGAAATTCCGCTCCGGTTTACAATGAAGCTACTCAAGAAGTAATTTGGAAAATTGACAAAGTTCAGGCCACAACTGGCGTAATTGGCAAGGCGCTGGAAGCAACTTTTCAAATTGAAGCAACGCCATCTTCTTTGGATGCCGGCGCGTATATGCCTCTTATTCAAGACACTTCTTTAAAAGCCGCTGACGATTTTACCGGACTAGAGTTATCAGCCGGCAGTTTTTCGGTTACTACGCAATTGCCCGATGACACGACCATTTCTTCAAATCAGGGTATAGTACGGGAATAAGTATGGTCCCGTTAGAAGGTGAGTAAGCTTGGCCGTTTTAATGGGATTATGAAATTTATGGAAAATAACAAAAATAATAAAAATAGTGAAGTTGGGGCCCCTTCTAACGGGATGGAAAAAGATTTGATGGAAAAGATAGTCAGTTTGTGCAAACGTCGGGGTTTTATTTTTCCCGGTTCGGAAATTTATGGAGGTCTTGCTAACTCCTGGGATTACGGTCCCCTGGGTGTTGAATTAAAAAACAACGTCAAGCGGGAATGGTGGAAGAGATTCGTTCATCAACGGACCGATATCGTCGGCTTGGACGCGGCGTTAATGATGAATCCGAAAGTCTGGCAGGCGAGCGGCCATGTAGCCGGATTTTCCGATCCTCTCGTGGAGTGTAAAAAATGTCATCATCGCTTTAGAGCGGATCAGTTGGTCGCCGATCATTGTCCGGAATGCGAAGGTCAGCTCACTGCCGCGAAACAATTTAATTTAATGTTCAAAACTTTTATCGGGCCGACCGAAGATGAAGCCAGTGTTGTTTATTTACGTCCGGAAACCGCGCAGGCAATGTTTGTGGATTTTAAAACTATTGTGGAAACCACCCGCCGCCGTTTGCCATTTGGCATCGCGCAGGTTGGCAAGGCATTTCGCAATGAAATCACGCCGGGAAATTTTATTTTCCGCACCCGCGAATTTGAACAAATGGAAATAGAGTATTTTGTCAGAGAAGCGGAATGGGAAAAACACTTTGAAACTTGGTTAAATGAAATGAAGAAATGGTTGGCACGTCTTGGACTATCTTCTAAAAAGCTTCATTATCGCGAGATTCCCGCCGGCGAACGCGCCCACTATTCAAAGCGGACAGTGGATATAGAGTACGACTATCCATTTGGCACGAAAGAGCTTTACGGTCTTGCTTATCGCGGTAATTTTGATCTGACCCAGCACGAGAAAGCGAGCGGACAGGATTTGAAATACGCCGATCCGGAAAATCCAAAGGATAAATTCGTTCCTCATGTAATTGAACCTACTTGGGGAGTGGATCGTTCCGTGCTGGCGGCAATGTTGGAGGCGTATCACGAGGAGAAAGTAAAGAGTAAAAAGGAAAAAGGAAAAAGTGATGAAAGCGAATTTGAAATGCGGGTAGTTATGAAATTCCCGACCTGGCTTGCGCCGGTGAAAGTCGCGGTTCTGCCCCTGTCTAAAAAACCCGAACTTTCCAAAATTGCCAAAAAATTACACAAAGAATTATCGCAAAAATTTGTCTGCGAATATGACGAAACTCAAAGTATCGGCAAGCGTTACCGCCGTCAGGACGAAATCGGGACTCCTTATTGCGTAACGGTTGATTTTGAAACTAAAAAAGATAAAGCCGTCACCGTCCGCGACCGCGATACTATGAAACAAAAAAGAATTAAAATCGCTAAACTCGCCGATTACCTAAATGATGAAATCGCCATTTAAAAAAATAATTCTAAAAAATGGCCTGCGGGTGGTTTTGATTCCGGAAAAGGATAATCCGGCGACTACGGTGCTGGTTTTGGTTGAGGCTGGTTCTAAATATGAAACCAAGAATATTAACGGCATTTCCCATTTTTTGGAACATCTTTGTTTCAAAGGCACTACGAAACGCCCAAGCGCTCTGGAAATCGCGGGAGAGCTGGACCGCATCGGTTCGGAATATAACGCCTTTACTTCCCAGGAGTGGACCGGCTACTACGCTAAGGCGCAGGCGAAGCACAATGATTTAATCTTAGAAACTATCAGCGATCTTTATCTGAATCCGATTTTTAACGAAAAAGAATTAGAAAAAGAAAAGGGAGTGGTGATTGAAGAATTGAATATGTATGAAGATATGCCACAAAGGAAGGTGCAGGATTTATTTTTAGAATTGCTGTATGGCGATCAGCCAGCCGGCTGGGATGTGGGCGGCAGGAAAGAGATCATCCAAAAAATTACCAGAAAAAATGTTCTGGACTATCGGAGAGAGCATTACGTGGCGAGCGCGACGGCAGTTATTGTTTCGGGAAATTTTAATCCGAAAACTATTCTGCCGAAAATTGAGAAGCATTTTGCCGATATTCACGACGGCAAGAAATCCGGAAAAGTTGCCGTGGTGGAAAAACAGTCCAGGCCCGAAATTCTCGTGAAGTTCAAAGAATCCGACCAAACTCATCTGGTTTTGGGTTGCCGCGCTTACGATCTCTTCGACAAACGAAAATACGCGCTAGAAATCTTGGCCGACATTCTAGGCGGAGGGATGAGCTCGCGCTTGTTCCAGAAAGTCCGGGAAGAATTGGGCGCCGCCTATTACGTGAAAGCCGGAGCCGATGCCTCGACTGATCATGGAATACTCGCGGTTTCGGCGGGTATTGAACACAGCAAGATCGAGATTGTTATCAAGGCGATTCTGGGGGAGCTGACGAAAATTGCCAAAGGAGACATTACGGAAAAAAACCTGACTGACGCCAAAGAGCATTTATCCGGCCGGATGCTACTGGGTCTGGAAACTTCCGATGCGTTGGCGATGTTCTATGGTGGGCAGGAGATTTTAGAGAAAGAAATGAAGACGCCGGCTGAGCTGGTAAAAGCAATAGCCAAAGTGACGAAAGCGGAAGTAATAGCGGTGGCCAAAGGCATTTTCAGGAACGAAAAGCTTAATCTGGCAATGATTGGGCCTTATAAAGACAAGGCGTCGATTGAAAAAATACTAAATTTTTAACATACTATAGTTGTGGATCAGAAAGGCATAATTATCAGTTGGGGTAGCTTATGGCGAATTTTGTTTATGATCGTCTTGGCTATGACCCTGTTTGTCGCTCGCGATATTTTAATCGCGCTTTTTTTGGCTATCGTAATTTCTTCTGCTCTTGACCCGATTGTCAGCTGGCTTGAAAAGCGCAAAATTCCTCGTATTTTAAGCACTTTGGGGCTATATATCCTTCTATTGTTATTTATTGCGATGCTTGCTTACGCAATTCTTCCAATCGCTCTTTCGGAGCTTAATAATCTTTTGGGCCATTTAGGCAAGTATTCGGGCACTCTTTTTGACTTTATCGATACCTCGGGTTTTATCGAATCTATTAATCAGGCTTTAAGTAAGGTTACTAATCTTTTGTTAAGCGGCAGCACTTCGCTGTTAGAGGTAGGCACGAAATTCTTAGGGAGTTTAACTACGGCAGTTTCGGTTTTTGTCTTATCGTTCTATCTGACTGTCGGGAAAGACGGAGTAGAAAGATTTTTAATTACGATTTTACCCTCTATCTACGAAGAGCGCGTAATGGATCTTTATAGCCGGATTCGTAGAAAAATCGGCCGTTGGCTTAGCGGCCAAGTAGTTTTAAGTCTCGGAGTGGGATTATTGGTTTTTATCGGCCTGTCCATTCTGGGCGTTAAATATAGTTTGATTCTCGGCATAGTCGCGGCTATTTTTGAGTTGATTCCTTACGTCGGTCCGATTTTCAGCGGCAGTTTGGCGGTTCTGGTGGCATTGACCGAATCGCTGACGCTTGCTTTGTACGTCCTCATTTTATACATAATCATCCAGCAGCTCGAAAACAATGTCTTGGTGCCGGCGGTGACTAAGCTGACAACCGATCTCCAACCAGTGGTAATTTTAATCGCGCTTTTGATTGGCGCTCAAGCATTTGGCTTTATCGGTTTGGTCCTAGCTGTGCCGGCAGCAGTGCTCTTACAAGAATTTTTGGAAGATTGGTCGCGCTCCAAGGCGCGTCGCAGGGGATTAGGGATTTAAAAACGTCCTGATGTACATCAGGACGTTTTTTTAGTTTAATATAGAAGCGAAGATGAAGAAGTTTTACGTTACAACCTCAATCGCTTACGTTAACGCGCCGCCACACATCGGGTTCGCTTTAGAGGCGGCGCAGGCAGACGTTTTGGCGCGCTACCATCGTGAGCGTGGCTTTGACGTTTTCTTTTTGACCGGTACCGATGAACACGGGGTAAAAATTGTCAGGGCTGCCGAGACCGCCGGCATTTCCCCGCAAAAATTCGTTGACGAAAATTCAGCTAAGTTCCGCGCGCTTAAAGAAACTTTGAATTTATCCTGGGATGATTTCGTTCGCACGTCCGATCAAAAACGTCATTGGCCGAACGCGCAAAAAATTTGGAAAGCGATTGAAAAATCGGGCGATCTTTATAAAAAAAACTATCGAGGTCACTATTGCGTCGGACACGAGGCGTTTATTACCGAAAAAGATCTGATTGACGGCAAATGTCGTGATCACAAACAAAAACCGGAAATTATCGAAGAAGAGAACTGGTTTTTTAAACTCTCAAAATATTCCAAAGATATCAAAAAACTGATTGAAAAAGGGGATTTGGAAATTCTGCCCGAATCGAGGAAAAACGAGATCTTATCTTTCCTTAACGAGGGGTTGGAAGATATAAGCTTTTCCCGGCCGAAGAAGGATTTAAGCTGGGGAGTGCCGGTTCCGGGGGATCCGGACAGCGTAATGTATGTTTGGGCGGACGCTTTGGTTAATTATCTGTTACCGGAGAAATATTGGCCGGCCGATATTCACGTTATAGGTAAGGATATTTTGCGGTTTCATGCCGCGATTTGGCCGGGAATGCTCCTTTCGGCAGGGTTAAAATTGCCTAAAAAGATTTTCGTTCACGGGTTCATTACCGTTGACGGAGAGAAGATGTCAAAAACCGTCGGTAATGTGGTTGAGCCGGACGCATTGGTAAAAAAATATAGCGTTGATGCCGTGCGGTATTATCTTTTACGGGAAATTCCTTCCGGCGATGACGGAGATTACAGCGAGGAGAAATTTAAAGAGCGTTACAACGGAGACTTGGCCAATGGCCTCGGTAATTTTGCTTCGCGCGTGTTGGCGCTTGGAGAAAAGCTCGGCGAGATAAAGGCGGATCCCAAAAAAACCGATAAAGCGATCGCTAAAAAAATCGAAGAAGTAAAAGAAGTAGTCAATAAAAAGATTTATGAATATAAACTTCACGAGGCGCTTGCCGCAATCTGGGATTTAATCAGTTACGGAGATGTCTATGTAAACAACGAAAAGCCCTGGGACAAATCAGTGACTGGCATACAGCGCCAAGCATCAATCGTTAATGCCATTGTTATTTTGGATAACGTGGCCGCGTTTCTTAAGCCATTTTTACATGAAACAGCCGAAAAGATTACAAAAAGCATTACTTGGTCTTCAAAAAACACTCTTCAAGTAAAAAAATCCGAGAATCTTTTCCCGAGAATCTAAAATGCCAAATTTGATTGACGCGCATACTCATATTCATTTTCCTTTGTATGACCGGGATCGTGAAGAAGTAATCAAGCGTGCCCAAACGGCGGGCGTTAAAATGATTTGCGTTGGTACGCAAGCGGCTACTTCTCAATCGGCCATTGAACTTGCTAAAAAATATCCCAAAAATATCTGGGCCGCTGTCGGCTTTCATCCCAGCCACTTAAGCGATGGTTGGTACCACGACCGTAAAGAACAGAAAGAGCCGGCGCAGGAAAAGTTTGATATAGAAAAACTTCGCCGGTTGGCGCAAGACCCGAAAGTAGTGGCAATAGGCGAATGCGGATTGGATTATTATCGGCTAGAGAATAATGAAGCCCTTCGACAAGCTCAGGGTAAACAAAAAGAAGTTTTCATAGAGCAAATAAAATTGGCGCAAGCTTTAGGCAAAGCGTTAATGATGCACACACGGCCGTCAGCCGATACAGACGACGCCTATGAAGATACACTGGAAATCTTAAAAGAAAACCCGATATCCGTTCCTAAAGTAAATCATTTTTACGTCGGCTCTCTTACTGTAACTAAAAAGATGCTGGAAGCCGGATTTTATTTCACTTTCGGCGGAGTAATTACTTTTACCAACGCTTACGACACGATTTTAAACTATATTCCTTTGGATAGGATTTTGTTTGAGACTGACGCTCCATACGTAGCGCCCGAACCGTATCGCGGCAGACGCAACGAGCCCTCTTATATTATTGAGACCGCAAAAAAGCTGGCGGAGCTGCGAGGCGATTCCTATGAAAAAATCGCGGAGGTTACAACTAATACGGCTTACAAAATTTTCCAACTCTAGCCCCTCCCAATAAAGTCTTCTGTAAGGACCAGCGGTTCTCTACCCCAGCGGATAGAGCCCGCCTATGGGCTCGGCGAGCTACTTTTTATTACGTACGATTATAATAAAAAGACCCTGCCAGCTCGCCTCCGCCAATTCCTTCCAAGAGACTTTCTTGGGGGCGGGTATGCCGTGTTGTTGAAAATTTTTCTGAAAAATGGCAGTATCTGTGTAGTTTTTTGATAGGAGGCGATCGTGGATTCAACCAGGACTATTCCGAAGCTTTTTGAGGATACCGTCAATAAGTATCATAATAAAACGGCGCTTATCTTTTACGACAAAGAAATTACTTACCAAGAGTTATTTGCTTTGTCTTCGCAATTTGTTTTGTTTCTGCAAGCAAGGAATATCAAGCCGGGCGACCGAGTTGCGTTTCTCCTGCCAAATTGCCCGCAATTGGTCATCGGGTATCTTGGCGCTTTACGCGCCGGTTGCGTCGTGGTTTCTCTCAATCCACTTGCGACCACGGGTGAACTTACGGAAATGCTCAATCAAGCCAAGCCGAAACTGTTGGTGACCTTAAAAGATTTTCATCATCACAATGCCGTTTTGTATCATACCCGGCCTTATTGGACCGAAATGATGGTCATAGGCCTGGATGATTATCTGCCCTGGTACTTAAAGCCGCTTTATCGTTTGAAGAACTTACGAAATGGTTTACCGGGTAAAACTTTTAAATGGAGAGATATCTTCAAGCCTAGAGATTGGTTCGCGCCCGTAAATGTACAACCTTCAGATCTGGCGGTTCTTCAATTTACAGGGGGTACTACCGGCACTTCCAAGGCAGTGATGCTGACGCACTCAAATTTGGTCAACAACACCCTGCAGGCGATGGGTTCCGTCGGGGACGCAATCACGCCGGGTTCGGTGCTTATGGGAGCCATTCCATTTTTTCACGTGTACGGTTTATCTGTTTGCATGAATATTGCTTTGGCGCAGGGTTGTTTAGTGGTACTTACGCCGCGTTTTAATGCCAAGCAGGTAATCCGACTGATACTCAAGCATCGGGTGACTATCTTTCCGGGAATTCCGCGGATGTTTTCCGTGATGCTTAAAGAGCGCGAATTCGACAAGCTTAAGAAGAGCTGGCTGGGATTGTGTTTTTCCGGAGCGGGAGCGCTGGACGGAGAAGTGAAGCGCGAGTTTGAAACGCGAACAAGAGCGATAATCGTTGAAGGCTACGGCTTATCCGAAACGTCGCCTATTGTTTCCATTAACCCGCTATTTAACGGCAAGTCCGGATCACTGGGCCTTCCGGTTGCGGAAACGAAAGTGAAAGTTGTTGATGGTGAGTTGTTAATCAGCGGTCCGCAAGTGATGGCTGGCTACTGGGAAAAACCGCAAGAAACCGCGGAAGTTTTAAGCCAAGACGGCTGGCTCGCTACCGGCGACATGGCGAGAATAGATGACGACGGTTTTTTGTGGCTGACCGACAGAAAGAAGGATCTGATTAAAACTCGCGGCGAAAACGTTTATCCGAGCGAAATAGAAAAGGTTCTTACTCAATATTCCGGAATTCAAGAAGCGGCCGTTGTTGGTGTTCCAGATAGGGACTTAGGCGAAAAGATAGTGGCCTTTGTCACCCCGATACCTATGTTTCGGGGAAGGCTCAAGGAATTGAATTCCCAGGAAATTGTGAAATTTTGCGGGAAACATCTTCCGGCGATTAAGATTCCAAGTTGCGTAATCGCCGTTGACGAACTTCCCAAAAATCTTTTGGGCAAGGTCTTAAAGAAAGAACTTAGGAAATTGTTCATTCAGATGACCCAAAACTCGCCTTAACAGGCGAGTTTTTTTATTATAGACTTGGAATATCAATGAAGTACGACTTTACAAAAATTGAGAAGAAGTGGCAGAAAATTTGGGCTAAAAATAAATATAAAATTTGGCACGTTGAGGCCGGGAAATCTCGCAAGGCCTATGTTTTAGACATGTTCCCTTATCCGTCGGGCGAAGGTTTACATGTCGGTCACGTGGAAGGTTACACCGCCTCGGACATTTACAGCCGGTTTTTGCGGATGAACGGCTTTAACGTTTTGCACCCGATGGGCTGGGACGCTTTTGGTTTGCCGGCGGAGAATTACGCAATCAAGACAAAAACTCATCCCAGTTTGGTGGTAAAAAAGAACGTCAAAAATTTCACCAGTCAGCTCAAGAATTTGGGTTTCAGTTACGACTGGCAAAGCGAAATCAACACCACCGATCCGGAATACTATAAATGGACTCAATGGATTTTTCTCCAGCTCTTTAAAAATGGGCTTGCGTACGAGGCGGAAGTTCCGGTGAATTGGTGTCCAACCGACAAAACCGTCATTTCCAACGAGGAGATCACTGAAGGCGTTTGCGAGCGTTGCGGTAGCAGAGTAGAACGCCGGAATCTAAAGCAATGGCTTTTAAAAATTACCGCTTATGCCGACCGCTTACTTCAAGATTTAGAAGGTTTGGATTGGCCCGAGCGAGTCAAAGAAATGCAAAAGAATTGGATCGGACGTTCCGAAGGCGCGCTCATAAGATTTCCGTTGTATTGCGATCGGGTTTGTTACGGAGATATAGAAGTTTTTACCACCCGGCCCGATACCCTGGCCGGAGCGACTTACTTGGTTTTGGCGCCCGAGCATCCGTGGATTAAGAATTATGAATCAAGAATTATGAATTACGAAGCGGTGAAAAGCTACATTCATAAAGCCGTGAATAAAAGCGATCGGGAGCGGCAGGAGAATAAAGAAAAAACCGGAGTGGAACTAAAAGGCGTCCGGGCCATCAACCCGCTTAATAAAAAAGAAATTCCTGTCTGGGTTTCAGATTACGTTCTGCTTCATTACGGAACCGGAGCGATTATGGCGGTTCCCCGGCACGATGAACGCGATCGTGAATTTGCCGAAAAATTCAAACTATTGATTGCGGACGAACCTTTGATTCCTAAAGATGAAGTAATAGCTAAAGTCAGCGGCAAAAAAACCGTCAATTACAAGTTGCGCGACTGGATATTCTCTCGTCAGCGTTATTGGGGCGAACCGATTCCTATTATCAAATGTGAAAAATGCGGAAACCAGCCGGTTTCGGAAAAAGATTTGCCGGTAAAATTGCCTAGCGTGAAAAATTATGAGCCGACTGGAAAGGCGGAATCTCCATTGGCTGGAATAGATAAATGGGTAAACGTGAAGTGCCCGAAATGTGGCGGTAAAGCCAAACGTGAAACCAATACCATGCCGCAGTGGGCGGGCTCTTGCTGGTACTACCTTCGTTATTTAGACACAAAAAATAAAAAAGCATTGGCGGACAGTAAAAAGGAAAAATATTGGATGTCCGTGGATATGTATATTGGCGGAGCGGAGCACGCCGTCTCGCATCTTTTGTATGCGCGTTTTTGGCACAAGTTTTTATATGACATCAAAGCAGTTTCGACTAAGGAGCCGTTTACAAAACTGGTCAATCAGGGACTGATTCTCGGCCACGATGGGCAGAAAATGTCCAAATCGCGCGGTAACGTGGCTAATCCTGACGAACTGATAAAAAAATTCGGCGCCGATTCGTTGCGGCTTTATGAAATGTTTATGGGGCCGCTTAAAGATGCCAAACCCTGGGATCCAAGGGGTATTGTCGGACTATACAGGTTCCTAAGTAATATTTATAACATCGTCTCCAAATTACAAATAAAATCCAACCCCCAAAATCCAAACACCGACAAGACGCTTCACAAAACCATCAAAAAGGTTACCGAAGACATAAAAAATCTTCATTTCAATACAGCTATTAGTGCCTTGATGATTATGGTCAATGAGACAGGTATGTTTCCTGCAGAGGCGATTAAGCTCTTGTTTCCATTCGCGCCGCACCTCGCGCAGGAATTATGGGAACGCTCAGGCAATAAAACACTTTTGGATAACGAGCAATGGCCTGCTTGGGACGAAAAATTAGTGACCGAAGATGAATTTGATTTGTTAATTCAAGTAAACGGTAAGCTACGCGCCAAAACAAAAGTTCATCGGGGAATCAGCGAGGAGCAGGCGCGGGCACTGGTTTTAACTAATCCGGAAATTAAAAAGTGGGTGGAAGCTAAAAATATAAAAAGAGTTATTTTTGTTCCAAATCGCTTGATTAATTTTATAATTTAAACATTAAATAACATTATGTGTGGAATTTCGGGATATATAGGTAAAAAGGAGGGGCTGCCGATAGTTTTCGGAAATTTGCGTAAGCTTGAATATAGAGGCTACGATTCTGCTGGCGTGGCTTTTTTTAATCTGGGAGCTAATGCTGAAATTATAAAAACCGTCGGTAAGCTGGATAATTTAGAAAAAGCGCTGCGAGGAAAAAGATCCTTATCCGCCACGGCAACCATCGGCCATACTCGTTGGGCCACTCACGGCATTCCTAATCAAGCCAATGCGCATCCTCACTCCGATTGCCGGGAGGAGATTTTTTTGATTCATAACGGAATCATTGAAAATTACCAGGATTTGAAAACTGAGCTTATTAAAAAAAGACATCGTTTCCGTTCGCAGACAGACACGGAAGTGTTGGCGCACCTTGTGGAGGAATATGGCTTTGAGAGATCGCTCAAAAAAGTCGTCGGGGCCTATGCCATTGCCCTCATAAACAAAAAAGAGCCGCAAAAGCTTTACATTGCCCGCTTGGGCAGCCCGTTGGTGATTGGCGTTGGCGAGAAAGAGTATTATATCGCTTCGGATCCGACGGCCCTGGCTGGTTTAGTAAAGAAAGTAATCTACCTTAAAGATGGTCAACGAGGCGTCTTATCCCTTGGCGGTCTGGAAATAGGACCGGCAAGGCCGAAAATAGAGAAGTTGGATATTAATCCGGAACAAGCACAGAAAGGAAGCTTTCCTCACTTTATGTTAAAGGAAATTTTTGAAGGGCCGGAAGTTGTACTCTCGGCATTGCGAGGTCGCTTATCGGCGGATAGGGGATCGGTTAAACTTGGCGGCTTGGAAGGAGTGGCCGAAAAATTGAGAAATATAAAAAAGATGGAAATTCTCGCCTGCGGCACTTCTTATTATTCGGGTTTGGCAGGGAAGCTTCTTTTTGAAGAACTAACCAATTTACCCACCGAGGTAATGCTAGCCTCCGAATACCGCTACGCTAAACATCCGGTCAAAAAAGGAACTGCCTCTCTCTTGATTTCTCAATCCGGTGAAACGGCCGATACGTTGGCCGCTCTGCGCAAGGCCAATCATCAAAAAAATCTGACCCTTGGAATAGTCAACGTAGTCGGTTCCAGCATCGCCAGAGAAACCGTAGCCGGTGTTTATAATCACGCCGGTCCGGAAATTGGAGTAGCTTCCACCAAGGCCTTCCTATCCCAGTTGAGTGTGCTATCGTTAATGGCTTTATATTTCAGTTCGAAAAAAACATCGGCTCATCGGGAAATTATGCGTGAATTGGCGATTCTGCCGGACAAGATAAAAATAGTTTTGGCCCAAAGCGACAAAATAAAGCAACTTGCCAAAAAATATTTAAAATATAAAAACTTTTTATATCTCGGTCGCGGTTATAACTACCCCACCGCACTGGAAGGCGCGCTAAAAATAAAAGAAATCGCCTACGTTCATGCCGAAGGTTATGCGGGAGGGGAAATGAAACACGGGCCGATTGCGCTCATAGATAAAGATTTCCCGACCATTGCTTTGGTTACTCAAAATCGGGTTTATGACAAAATGCTTTCCAATCTGGAAGAAATAAAAGCCCGTTCCGGGCCGATTTTGGCAATTGCTACCGCGGGCGATAAAGCTATAACCAAATTGGCAAATGACGTCTTCTATATTCCTAAAACCGCCGAGGTATTGGAGCCGATTTTAAACATTGTCCCGTTGCAGCTCTTTGCTTACCATTTTGGAACTTTACGCGGCTATGACGTGGATAAGCCAAGGAACTTGGCAAAAAGCGTCACTGTAGAGTAGAATCAAAAGACTAATTAATAATCACAATGCGATATTTATTACCGATATTAGGAATGGTCTTGGCGTTTTATGTCGTTCTGTCTTTAGTAAAATTCGGTCCGGGACTTGTTCAAAAGGACGGATTTTTCGCCAATGCCCTGGATTCTATTTTCTCTCAGAAAGTTTCACCTTCGCGATAAAAATTTTGGCGCCTCGTAAGACTTTTAGATTAAGAGTATCTCCCACTTCTTTTTCTTCCAAAATATCCTGAATAGTTCTTTCCGGGATAATTTTTTCGTCATTACATTCCAAGATAATGTCTTTTTCTTTCAGGCCTGATTTATGAGCCGGACTGCCCGGAATAATTGCTTCGGTATGCGGCAGTTGGCCGACTATTATAGCGCCGTATCCATATTTTAGCTTCATTTTCTCTTTCATGTTTTCATCAACATTAATATAACGAAGGCCAAGAAGAGGCCGCTTAATGCGCCCGAATTTTTTTAAGTCAGCGAGATCGCGTTTGGCGTAATTGATCGGGATAGCGAATCCGAGATTTTGCGCGCCGAACACAATAGCCGCGTTGATGCCGATTGCCTTGCCGTCCAGATCTACCAGCGGTCCGCCGGAGTTTCCGGGATTAATGGCGGCATCGGTTTGGATCAAGCCGCGTAGTTCTTGCGCCGGCGTCATCGGCGATGTAGCGGCCCGGATCGATCGGGATAAACCGGAAATTATTCCTGACGAAACTGTGTTGCGAAAAATACCTAAAGCATTGCCGATGGCTAAGACGGTTTGGCCAAGCTCTAATCCTAAAGAAGATTCTCCTAACTCTACTGTCGGAAGGTTTTTACCAACGATTTTTAAAATTGCAACATCATCCACCGGATCGCGGGCAATAATTTCTCCTTTATATTTTTTACCATTTTCGGTAATTACCGTATATTCGGCCTGTGGGTCAATTACTACGTGTTTATTGGTCAAAATTATGCCGCTTGGGTCAACAATAAAACCGGAGCCGCCGCCGATTTTTACCATTCCGTGAGCGTCAATTTCGTCTTGAGGGATATCAAGGTGAGGATGCCCGAATGGCAAAAACGGCAAGACTTCGGGCGGAATTTCCTTCTCCAGAGTCTCTAAACTTTTTGAAATTACGATAGAAACCACTGCGGGCATTACTTTTTTAATAGTGCCGATAATTGGAGATTTTTCCATAGAGTTCATTATAACACAGTCTAATTTTGTTCGGAGTAAATAAAAAAGGCGGATTATTCCGCCTTCTGTTTATACCAAACGATGATTTCAAGATAGGAGTGAGCGACGCCGATGGCTAAAGTTTCGATTTTAACTACTTCGATTTTACCTGAATTTGCTTTAAGCCAGCGGTTTACGTCTGCTTCCAACATATTCCGGTTTTTTTCCAATGGCTCATCGGCAACAAAACGGTTGAAAATTTTGATCTGATCGCAAGCGGAAAAAACCGCGGAATTGTTACTGGCTGCCACTACGGGGATCGCAGGAGTCGAAGCGATACCAATCAAAACAGAGAAAAGAATAATCCATAGAGCCAGAAAACCCAATGTCGTCTTCACAAAACCTCCTTAGTAAGTGCTGTGGATTATAATACCAAAAAACTAAAAATCCGCAAGTGACCGATCCCTGTAATTCTGAACAAGTTAGTTTTGGTGCCCGGGACAGGATTTGAACCTGCATGCCTTGCGGCGCTACCACCTCAAGGTAGTGCGTCTGCCAGTTTCGCCACCCGGGCTTATCTAATGCCTTTAAGCGGTGATTTTTGTTTCGGTCGGCTTTTCCTGACCGGTACCGAGTTTTTGGCGCGTCTCACGCTTGGAAAGGTTGCGGATATAATAAAGCTTGGAGCGGCTAACTTTACGAGGTGAGCTTAAAATGTCCACCTTGCTTATCCGCGGTGAATGAATTGGATAAATTTTTTCCACTCCTACGCCGGCGACCGTTGCTCGAACGGTAAAAGTAGCGCCGGATTCATTGCCGTGTTTGCGGGCAAGAACCAGCCCTTCAAATTTACTTAGCCGTTCTTTATCGCCCTCTTTGATTTTTTCCCAGACACGTACTGTCGCGCCGGACTTTATTTTCTCGGATATTTCTTTGGAAATCATAGCAGTTAATATACAATAAGAGGGACCATTATGCAAATTCTCGCTGATATTCGCCTGTTAGGGAGGGGAGGGGCATCCGGCATAGAGGAATACACCAAAAATTTATTGCGGGCGTTATTAGCTGCTGATCAGAAAAATACTTACACCCTGTTTTATAACGGGTTTAAGAAATTTTCAATTTCTAATTTTCAATTCCCCCGCCTCTTTGAGGACGAGGCTCGCTCTGATGGCCATCGGAGCGGCAATTTTCAAACAAAAGTTATTGACTGGCGGATACCTAACAAAATTTTTGATTTCTCCGCGCGATTTTTGAATTTTCCAAAGATAGACCGGTTTATCAAAACCGATTTGGTTTTCAGTCCGCATTTCAACGTTTTGAAAACCGCTAAGGCGCCCCGAGTAATCACTTTTCACGACCTTTCTTTTTTACATCACCCGTATTTTTTTTCACAGAAGCAAAGATTTTGGCATTGGCTACAAGGTATAAAAGAGCAGGCGCGAGCGGCCGATAAAATCATAGCCGTTTCGGAATTTACAAAACAAGATCTGGTAGATTTTTTTCAAATCCTTCCGGAAAAAATTTCGGTAATTTATTCCGGGATTGCCGACGAATTTCAAAAATTAAGGTCTTGCGATGACCTTAGAATTGCCGGAAGGCCGTTCATTTTGTATCTGGGTACTTTGGAGCCGCGCAAAAATGTGACGGCCATAATTCGCGCTTTCAATATTCTAAAGGCGGATCCGAATTTTCGTGATTGGCAATTGGTAATTGCCGGCCGGCCGGGTTGGCTTTTTAAAAATATTCTTAAAGAAGCGGGATTATCGGCTTGGCGCGATGATATTATTTTCAAGGGCGCAGTTAGCGGAGACGAGCGTGTTTTACTGTATAATTTAGCTAGAGTCTTCGTTTACCCGTCGTTTTTTGAAGGATTCGGTTTTCCGCCGTTAGAAGCTCAAGCTTGCGGTTGCCCAACGGTGGCTGCCGATCGAACATCGCTGCCTGAGATTCTGCGCGACAGCGCTTTATTGGTCAATCCGTGGAAGGTGGAAGATTTAGCCGGAGCTATTAAAACAGCAGCCACGGACGAAAAGGAACGGGCGCGTCTAATTAAATCCGGTCAGGAAAACGCGCGGCGCTTCAATTGGAAAAAGACGGCGGAGCAAACCATGGAATTATTTAATCAATATGTATAAGCGATATCTGGATATCCGTCATCCTAAGCCCCGGCAACGGGTTTTTGCCAATTTAGCCAAATCAATAGAAATTCCCTATATTAAAATCGACCAGTCGGAGCCGGTAAAAAAACATCAATTCAAAATTCCGGTTTTTGCGGCACTCGCGGTTTTTCTATTGATTATGGGATTTTTTGGTTTGAATTTGATGCGCTTCAAGCAGCGGGCCGAAACCGCGGCGCCGATTGTCCACGATAATTTTAAAGAAGGCGTGGCCGCTCTATTGAGGTTTGATTTGGGCGCCGCGAAAGATTTTTTTCAGGCCGCTTCCAGTGAATTGGGCGACCTGACCGCCAGTTCTCCTTTGAAAACAGTGCCGGCGATTTTAAAAAATCTTTTTCAAATCAGCCAGACCGCCGTTGCTTTCAGTAGCGATTTACAGAATCTGGAAGCCAATAGTCTGTCGATGGTTATCGGTAAAAAAGGGGCTCTTGTAATTAAGTTATTGCATGATATTCAAGATCGTTTGGCGCAAATAAATGATTTGAGTTCTGAATTGAAAATCCAAGCCGTCAGCGCCGGCTATGAAATAGATGCCGAAACAAGCGATTTCAGTTCTAAATTTCCCGAAGTCGACCGTTTTTTAACGGCTGTTCTGGCGTGGCTGGAAGCACCAAAAAAACAGCGGTTGTTGATTTTATTCCAGAATCCTTCGGAAATCCGCCCCGGCGGAGGGTTTATCGGCAGTTATGGAAACGTTACGCTGTTTCAGGCGAACCTTTTAGATTTAGAGGTACGCGATATTTATGATCCTGACGGTCAATTGAAGGCCAAGATTATTCCGCCTAAACCTCTTCAGGGAATTACCGGCGCCTGGGGCGCTCGCGACGCTAATTGGTTTTTTGATTTTCCTCTTTCGGCTGAAAAAACTATTGATTTTCTGGAACTTTCTAAGATTTATAGCGAACGCGATATTAAATTCGGCGGCGCCGTTGCCGTCAACGTTGAATTAATAAAAGATATTTTGGAAATTATCGGACCGATAGATCTTCCTGAATATAAAATGACTTTAACTCAAGATAATTTCTTAGAAGAAGTCCAGCGGGAAGTGGAGACCGGCAATGATAAGTCTCAAGGGGAACCCAAGAAAATTCTTAAAGTGCTTACGCCGATTCTTTTTGAAAAACTCGGCAATTTAACCGACAAACAAAAAAGCCAGTTACTGGATAAATTAACCGCTCGTTTTGTTAATAAAGATATTATGGTTTATTTCCGAGATTCGACAATTCAAAATTATTTGAAAACTCTTGGAGTGGCCGGAGAGGTTGCTCAGTTGCCCGATGACTTTGTCGGCGGATACCTTGCCGTGGCTAATGCCAATATTGCCGGAGGTAAAAGTGACGCTTTTATTGATCAGAAAATTCGCCTGGAAAGTAAAATTGATTCTACCGGTCTGATAAAAAACCATTTAGTCGTACGGCGTTCTCATAGCGGTGAAAATGAAAAAGACTGGTGGTATCGCTCAACTAATCACGACTATCTCCAAATTTTTACGGAACCCGGAGTAAAATTAGTTTCAATATCCGGCGATACCAAAAAAATAATTAAACCACTGGTGAATTACAGCGTCAGCAATTACGAGCCAGATT
>CAYHZT010000010.1:0-3019 GCA_964361325.1 uncultured Candidatus Saccharibacteria bacterium | reverse complement strand
TTACAAGCAGATGCCGGCATTGGAGATCTCTACGTGACTGGAGTTCTGACGTGTGCTCTTCCGATCTTCTTGTGGCGGTTGAAAGAAAGGGGGGCTTAGCCTTCGGTAAGGAAAATTTCTCCGCCTGGCTGGATGTTAAAGCCGGCGATTCAAAAGATTTGACGATAGATTATATTAGCTTGCAACCGTTGAAGCTCGGCAATCTTGCTTATCAGTTTATTTTTGATAAACAATCCGGCATGCGTGGAGGAATGGAATATAATATTGAGGCGCCCGATGGCTATCGCTGGAAAGAAAGCCAGTCGCGGGTTTTTGAATATGCTAACGAGAATCCGCCGGCCCGAATTGTTCTAAATTTAACTCTGGAGGAAGACCCGCGCTGATTTTAATCCGGCTGCCGGTCGGCAAGGTAAATTCTATGGACTCGGCATGAAGAAACATGCGAGAAAATCCGGCTGGCGCCTTTTTCTTGCCGTAAAGACTATCGCCGACTATCGGATGGCCAATAGATGCAAGATGGACTCGAATTTGGTGCGTGCGGCCGGTCTGAGGCTCTACTTCTAGTAAGGTATAGTTTTCAAAATAAGTTTTAACGTGATAGTAAGTTTTGGCTTCTTTAATCATTTTGGCATTTTTAACGTGAACCGTTCTTTTGGTAGTGCCACTTTTTAGACCGAGTGGTTTTTCAATTAGCCCGGATTTTGACGCTACTTTTCCCCAGACCAGCGCGAGATAGGTTTTTTTAATTTGATGCGTTTGAAAAAGAACCTTCAGGTACTCAAATGTTTTTTGGTTGCGAGCGACGATTAATACGCCTGACGTGTCTTTATCCAGTCGATGTACTATACCCGGGCGTTCTGGGGTCACCTGCCTGCCGGCAGGCAGGTCGCCCACATTTTTTATTTCAGGAAATCTTTTAACCAGCCATTCAGCCAGATTCGGCGAATCGCCATGTACTAAAAGGCCGGCCGGTTTGTTAACGGCTAGTAAATTTTCGTCTTGGTAGAGAATTTCCGGCTCTGTACTCATGAATGAGATTAAACACCGGAATGAATAAAAAATAAACCCCCTATAGCGGGGGTTTAGACTAAAATTATTATTTAGCCGCGGCAACGAGTAGCGCGGCTTTGTACAAACTACTAACTACGAAATCCGCTCCAACAACGTTGATGTTATAATTTTTGTGGATTAGAATCGTACGGCAGCCGGCTTTTTTCCCTGCGAGAACGTCGTTTTCCGTATCGCCGATCATAAAAGATTCGACTAGATTAACATTCCATTTGTCGGCGGCGGCTATAATCATCATTGGCGAAGGTTTTTTCATCGGGCAATGATCTTCTCGCCGGTGTCGGCACATAAAACAATCATCAGGCCTCACTTTGTTTATTACTGTTTCATTAATTTTTCCCCATTCCGATTCAGACAATAATTCATAAGCAACATCTGGTTGGTTTGTAATCATAATGACAAGATAGCCCAATTTTCTGAATATCCGGATCGCGTCTTCAAGTAGGGGGACAAACGCAACTTCGCTTAAAGCGAACGGTGCGGTTAATTTTTTATCAAGCTCCGGCCTTTCTATGGCATTAATTACGGTTCCGTCGCGATCCAAAAACACGGCACGTTGCACATCGCCTCCTGTTCAATTTTCAAATTACTCGCCCGTCCGAACGGGCCCTGTGCGCCTTGGAGGGATCGAACCTCCGACCTTTTCAATGTCAATGAAACGCTCTACCACTGAGCTAAAGGCGCTCTGTGCGTGTGGTAGGAATCGAACCTACGACCTCTGTCTTATCAGGACAGCGTTCTACCACTGAACTACACACGCATCGGCAAGTTACTGCGCAATTTTCAATTCGTTGAATTTTTCCAGATTAAAAGTAGCAATTTCCGGAACTTTTAGCAAATCGTTATTGGACATTACGGCAACCTGCGCCACTAATACGTTGATGATGTAAATCAGATAAATAAACAAAGCGATTGAAAGCAGGGCGCTGGAAATATAGAAAATTAAGCTATGTTTTGACATATTATTGATAAAAAACTTGGCCGTCAGCTGTAAAATTAAATCGGTCAAGGCCTCCTTGCCGTGTTAAATCCATCGAATTGATTTTAATAAAAAACCGGCTTCTCTCCAGGTCCTGGAGAAAGCGAATAAGATTGCCATAAGTGGAGTTTCCGGTTACAGCAAATCGAATATAACTGGATCGGTCGGCGGTGGCCGGTTCTTCCGTTCCGAAACTAAATCCTAGACTGATGCCATTTTGTTTTGCGAGATCAATCATATTCGGGCCGAAATTAATGAGGCGATCTTTAGGCGGCAAAGCGCCATTTAAAATATTGAAAAGAGACTCGGCTTTATCGGAATCGATTTTAAGCGCCGCCAAAGATTCGGTGGCGCGGGCGCGGAAAATCAATTCACTTTTTTGATTTTGAATTTTTGTCGCGGTTGTCTTTGTCCGAGAAACCATAATTTGAGCAATAATGACCGCTAACACTACTACCGCCAAGGCAATACCCAGCTGTTTCAAGATTTGCCTTTTAAAAACATTCATTACTATTATTATAGATTATTATAACACATATGAACGAGCGCGAAGCTTATAACGTTTTAAACATTCTTCACTTAGGAGATATTTTTAATATGCATAAGCTTAGAAAGCGTTTTTCGACATGGACGGAAGCTTGGCATATTTTGGGTAAAAAAAGTAAATTGGATCCGGAGGCTGAATGGGAAAAATTAGAGAATAAGGGCGTGGATTTAATTCTTGCCGGCGAACCGAATTTTCCGGCTATTTTAAATGAGATACCCAATCCTCCTCTGGCTCTTTATTTGAAAGGCGCGCCTTTTGACGAGCTTCCCAAGTTAGCGATTATCGGTACGCGTCGCGCTACTCTTAACGGCAAGGGGATTGCCAGAAGTTTTGCCTGTAGCGTTGCTGCTTCCGGGATTACGGTTGTCAGTGGCTTGGCTCTTGGCATTGACGGAGTTGCACACAAAGCGGCACTTGCTGCGGGC
>CAYHZT010000009.1:0-22923 GCA_964361325.1 uncultured Candidatus Saccharibacteria bacterium | reverse complement strand
AGAAATTGGTTATGTATATTTACTACCATCACCCCGAAATTTTCCGAATTACTCAAGAGAGCGAGGGCAACATTCATCCTTTTGCCGGTCAGCCGGATTTTATCGGCGGTAAAACCGGATTTATTGATGAAGCCAACGGCAATTTGATATCATTGTTTAATAACGACGGTCGCCCGCTCCTCATCATTGTTCTGGGAAGCGACGACCGCCATGCTGACACGCTTGTTTTGTATAATAGATTTATTAGTAGATAGAAATCTCCATGCCCGGTGCTACAACTTCGACCATGTTTTTCTATGTGTATGTTTTGGAAAGTCTTAAGGATAAACAAAGATATATCGGTTACACAAATAATTTGCGAGAAAGATTAGAAAAACATGAAAAAGGACAATCTCTTGCAACCAGGCCAAGATTACCAATGAAACTCATCTATTTTGAAGCTTGCACAAATCAAGAAGATGCTATGCGAAGAGAGAAATATTTTAAAACTACCTATGGTCGGAGGTCTTTGGCTAAAAGGCTAAAGTCGTATTATCAGTCGAAGTTGTAGCTACCGGGTATGATCGTTTTACAAGCCGTTAGAGTTATCGGCCTTGCCGTAGTCGCTTTCTTGGCGGCTTTTGCTTTGACGCCTTTTATCGCGCGGCTTTTGGAAAAATTTCATCTTCACAAACAAATTCGGGCGAGCGATTCCGCTCCGATTTTTTCCAAACTGCACGCCAAGAAAGCGGGCACGCCAACTATGGGCGGTGTAATTATTTGGTTAACGGTTTTGGGACTGGCAGTGATATTTTTGGTTCTGGATTTGCTTTTCGACGGACTTTGGACTTATTTAAACTTTGTCGATCGCGCCCAAACTTATTTACCGATCGCGGCAATGTTGGTGGCGGCCCTTTTGGGTTTAGCGGACGACATTTTGGGAATCTTGAAGATCGGTCCCTATGGCGGGGGATTGCGGATGAGCCAAAAACTGGTAGTTTATCTGCTGCTTGCCCTAATAGGCGCGCTTTGGTTTTACTACCGTTTAGGGTGGGATGTTCTGGCGGTGCCCTTTGTCGGCAATGTCGAAATCGGCTGGCTGTATATTCCTTTATTCGTTTTTATTATCGTAGCGAGCGCTTTTTCGGCTAATGAAACGGACGGTTTAGACGGGCTGGCGGGGGGAGTACTGCTTTTTGCCTTCTGCGCGCTAACGGCGGTCGCTTTCGCTATCGGACGATACGATCTGGCCACTTTCGGCGGAGTGACTATCGGAGCGCTCCTCGCTTTTTTATGGTTTAACATTTACCCGGCCCGTTTTTTCATGGGCGACACCGGTTCGATGTCGCTCGGGATTACCATGGGAGTAATTGCCATGCTTACCAACACCACGCTTCTTTTGCCGTTGTTTGCTTCCATTTTAGTTTTGGAATCATTATCGGTAATTATTCAGGTGCTTAGCCGGAAACTGCGGGGAAAGAAAGTTTTTCTATCGGCGCCCATTCACCATCACTTTGAGGCCTTGGGCTGGCCGGAAACCAAAGTCACCATGCGTTTTTGGATTATTTCGGTAGTCGCAAGCGCTCTTGGACTTGTTCTTTTCTTTTTAAACCGTTACTTGTAATATATAAGTCTGGTTCTTCGAAACGGGAGGTAACGTGTGGTTGCTATCATCCGGCGTATTAGAGTGGCCTATAACCGATTTGTCATGGTCGACTCGCGCTTTTCTTTCGCACTTTTCGTTGGGTTTTTTTGTGGGATTGTTGGCATATGCGTTGATCTTGACCATATTCCGATGCTGTGGGGGCACTCGCACGGACGAATTGCGCATACGCCACTATGTATTTTGGCTGGCGTTGTCGCTCTCTATTGTAGCGCATGTATTGGAGGACTATGCCTTAGGATGGTTTTAAGGCGCAGACAACATAACCGCGATTAATCGCGGTTTTTTTATTGTGATATAATTACAAGGAGAGTATTTAGACACCACAGAATGATTCTTATTAAAGGCGCCAAAATCGTGGACGGTTTGGGACAAACAATTCCGTTTTTGGCAGATCTTCTTATAAAAAACGACAGGATTTCCGCGATCGGGAAATTTCCCAACAAAAAAGCCGATCTAGTCGTTGATGGCCTGGGACTTTATCTGACGCCGGGGTTTATTGACGTTAACACGCACTCCGATCACCATCTTTCGCTTTTCACGCATCCGGCGCAGTCAGACTTTTTATTACAGGGAGTAACCACGACTTTTGGCGGCGTCTGCGGCGCCTCTCTCGCTCCTCTTATCGCGGGCAATCTAGAAGCAATTCGCAAATGGACCGACACCGCTCAAGTCAATATCAATTGGCATTCAGTCGGAGAACTTTTAAAAATATTGGAGTCGCAAAAGCTTGGAGTTAACTTTGGGACTTTAGTTGGTCATTCTACCATCCGGCGGGCGATGATCGGCGAGGATTCCAGAGATTTACACGCCTCGGAAATGGATCAGTTCAAAAAACTGATTGAAGATTCCATGAAAGAAGGCGCCTTTGGATTTTCTACCGGTCTTGGTTATAGCCACACCCATAACACGCCTTTTGCCGAAATCAGAGAATTAGTAAAAGTTATCGCCAAATACAAAGGAGTTTACGCGACGCACTTGCGTAATGATCGCGAAGGATTATTGGCCTCTATAGAAGAGACTGTTAAGGTCGCGGAAGAAACCGGCGCTAAAGTTTTAATCAGCCATTTTAAACCGCTAATCGGCTTTGAAAAAGATTATAAAAAAGCGGTGGAACTTATTCACCAAGCTGCTTACTCCGCCGATATTCATTTTGATCTTTTCCCAACCGGCGAGAGCGTTGTTCCTATTTACACATTATTACCGGCCTGGGCAAAAGTCGGCAATTTAGAGATTATGCTTTCTTATATGAGAAATCCCGACACTCGCAATCGATTGATTGCCGAATTTTCTTCAATTCAGGGCAATGAAATTAAAATTTCGCAGGCAATCGGAAGGGATTACTTAGTAGGAAAAACACTTGAGGAATTTGCCTCCAACCAAGATTTGCCGCTACCCGAAGCGCTGGTTAAATTGATGGAACTGACCGGTCTTCGATCTCTGATTATTTATAAAAATATCAATTTGGACTTAGCGACTCATACCTTGGGACGCGAACAGGCGCTTATCGGATCAGGCAGCGCGAGCCTGCCGAACAGTGTCGGTTTTCGATATAAAACATTTAAACCGCGCCGGTTCTATGACACTTTCCCGACATTTATCCAGACGGTAATTCAGCGCAAACTTCTCTCTCTTACCCAGGCTATTCAAAAAATAACTTCCGCTCCGGCAAAAAAATACGACCTTAAAGATCGGGGCCTGGTGATGGAAAATAAAATTGCCGACCTGAACCTCATTTCTTTAAAATCCGGCGCGGTCAAAATAGAGCATGTATTCGTTAACGGAAAACTCGCAGTAAAAGATGGGCAACCGCAACCGGTTCTTGCCGGGCGCGTTTTGAGACATGCGTCGTCATAAACCAGATTATTTAATTATTGCCATCTTCGGATCGTTGGTAATTTTCGGCTTAGTGGTGCTGGCAAGCGCTTCTTCGAATCTAGGACAAACAAAATTCGGAGACAGTTTTTATTATTTAAAACATCAGGCGCTCTATGGATTAACTCTGGGCATTGCCGGATTTATTATTGCGTTTAGAATCTATTATCGCCATTACCAAAAATTTGCCATTGTTTTTTTAATCGCGAGTATCGTCGCTTTAATTCTTGTCTTTACTCCTCTCGGTTTTAAAGCAGGCGGCGCCGAACGCTGGATAAAAATCGGGTCATTAACCGTGCAACCGGCAGAAATTTTAAAAATCACATTTATTTTATATCTGGCCGCTTGGCTTTCCGGTCCGAAAGAAAGGTACGAAAATATAAAAAAGGGCCTTCTTCCGTTTTTGTTTGTAATCATAGTCATCGCCGGCCTCCTGATAAAACAGCCTTCTACCGCTTCGGTTTTTATCATTGTTGCCACGGCAATAATTCTTTATTTTACCAGCGGAGCGAAACTCCGTTACATTATCGGAGCGGCCGTAATCGGCATAGCGGCGCTGGCGACGGTAGTCTATTTCACTCCGTATCGCCTGGAACGGATCGTTAATTTTCTTCAACCGGGGGCAAATCCTTTGGCGGGGGGCTATCATATCAACCAGGCGCAGACCGCCATCGGATCCGGCGGCCTCTTCGGGGTAGGTTACGGCCAATCTACTACAAAAATAAGTTACTTGCCGGAACCGATCGGGGACTCCATTTTTGCGGTCATTGCGGAAGAAATGGGATTCGTGGGATCAAGTTTATTGATTGCCACTTTTATGTTTTTAATTTATAAGATATTATTTCTTGCCAAAAAAACCCGGGATCGTTTCGGAAAATTAATTTTGATAGGGTTTGGTTCGCTTATTGGTATTCAAGTTTTTGTAAATATTGCCGCCATTTCCGGCCTGATACCGTTGACCGGAGTACCCTTGCCGTTTATCAGCTACGGCGGCACGGCCCTGGCTATTTTTATGACTATGGGCGGCATAGTGGCAAACATTTCGCGATATAGATAAATGACAAATGCCAAAGAGAGATGAGTTTCGTTGTGTTATAATTGAAGCAAGTAAAGGAAGTTTAGGCGCTAGTGTATGAAGAAATTACGCATTTTATTGACTGGCGGAGGAACGGGTGGCCATATTTACCCGGTTATTGCCGTAGCCCAAAAACTTCGCGCTTGGGCGGAAAAAAACGGCCTAGAACCGGATTTTCGTTTTTTTGGCGATCCTGGAGATTATCGCGCGGCATTGGAAGCGGAAAAAATCAGCGTTTCTAAAATCGTAACCAGTAAATTACGCCGTTATTTTTCATTATTGAACGTTGTTGATGTTTTTCTTTTTTGTTTTGGATTACTGCAAAGCCTGGTAAAAATATTTTTGTATATGCCCGACGTGGCATTTTCCAAAGGCGGCCCCGGAGCTTTACCGGTAACGTTTGCCTGCCGTTTTTATCAAATACCTTTAGTCGTTCATGAATCCGATGCGGTTCCCGGCCTGACCAATAAAATTTCGGCCCGCGGGGCGCGAGCGTTGGCATTGGCTTTTTCCGCGGCGGCAACGCGATTTAAAAAAATTAAGGGCTCCGTAACGATCGTGGGTAATCCGGTTCGCACGGAACTTTTACAAAACACATTCTCGGAACAAGCCAAAACCGCCATGGGGTTCAATTCGGCAAAACCGTTGATTTTGATTTTAGGCGGTTCGCAAGGCGCGGGCCGGCTCAATGATTTTGTGCTGGAAAACTTTGATTCGCTGGCGTCTAAATTCCAAATTCTGCATCAAGTCGGAAAAGAAAAATTCCAGAACTACAAATCCCAATATGATTTCATTACCAAAAATTCTTCGCCCTCTGTTAAAAATAATTATAAGTACGTTTCTTTTTTTGAAAAAGATTTAAGCGCCGCCATGGATGCCGCCGACCTGATAGTTTCCCGCGCCGGATCGGGAGCGATTTTTGAAATTGCGGCAAAGAAAAAGCCATCAATCTTGATACCGTTTCCGGACGCCGCGGGAGATCATCAAACCCAAAACGCCTACGAATACGCCGCTTCCGGAGCCGCCGTTGTCATAGAGCAGGAAAACCTGTTGCCCAGTATTTTTATCAGTCAAATGGAAAAAATAATAAACACACCCGATTTGATAAAAAAAATGTCGGCAGCTGCCGGTGATTTTTTCACCCCCGACGCGGCCGATAAAATCGCGACGCTGATATTGGAATTATGGCGATAACGGAAAAATCAAAAGTGCGCGTAAGAATAGCGCCGTCCCCAACGGGATATTTGCACGTCGGCACCGCTCGCACGGCGCTTTTTAACTGGCTGTTTGCCAAAAAAAACGGAGGGACATTCGTTTTACGAATAGAAGATACCGACCTGGAACGTTCGGAAAAAAAATTTGAGAAAGATATTATCGATGGATTGAAGTGGCTGGGTCTGGAATGGGACGAAGGTCCTATAAGGCAAAGCGACCGTCTGGAAATTTACGAAAAATATATCAATAAATTACTGGAAGACGAAGCGGCTTATTACTGTTTTTGCTCCAAAGAAGAATTAGAGACAGAACGCCAGGCAATGCTGACGCAGGGCTTCGCGCCTAAATACAGCGGCAAGTGCCGTTCTTTAAAACGAGAAGAGGCGGAGAAGAAAATAAAAACCGGGGCCGACTATATTATCCGTTTTAAAGTCCAGACGACTAAAGTAACGTTCAAAGACATTATCCGGGACAATATTGTTTTTGATACCGCTTTAATAGGCGATATTGCCATCGCCAAGAATCCGCGCGCGCCGCTTTATAATTTTGCCGTCGTGGTAGATGACGAAGAAATGAAAATTTCTCACGTTATCCGCGGCGAAGACCACATTGCCAATACCCCCAAGCAAATTCTTATTCAACAAGCTCTTGGCTTCCGGCAACCTCATTACGCCCACCTGCCGTTAATTTTAGATCCGGATCGCAGCAAAATGTCCAAGCGATATTCGGCAACTTCAATCCAAGAATATAAAGATGCTGGCTATTTGCCGGAGACAATGACAAATTTTATGGCGCTTCTCGGCTGGCACCCCGCAGGAGAAAAAGAGCTTTTCACGCTTGAGGAATTGGTCCAAGAATTTGGTTTGGACCGCGTACAAAAGGCAGGCGCGGTTTTTAATATTGAAAAATTAAATTGGCTTAACGCCCAATATATCAGAAACACCGACAATAAAATTATCGCCGAAAAAATCAACTTGGCGCCAACCAAAGAAAATCTCAAAATCATAGAAATTACCAAGGGTAGGATGAAAAAACTGACCGATTTCAAAGAATTGGCCGGTTTCTTGTTTGAGCTTGCCGATTATCCGACGACACTGCTGATTTGGAAAGAAACTCCAAAAGAAAAAATAATTAATAATTTAAAATCGGTTGAAGAAATCTTGACCGCGGTTTCCAATGAAAGTTTTAATCAAGCCAGTTTGGAAAAATTGCTTATGCCGCTTGCCGAAGAACAAGGACGCGGAGAGGTCTTCTGGCCGTTGCGAACCGCGCTCTCCGGCCGAGAAAATTCCCCGGGGCCGTTCGAGATTATGGAAGCTATCGGCAAGAAAGAAACACTACAACGATTAAAAATCGCCGTTAGTAAACTAAACAATGCCGAATCAATCTCGAAACTCAAACTTTAAAATTTGGATTTTGTTGGGATTTTGGATTTTGTTGGGATTTTCTCAACCCCCGCTGGTTTTGGGAGCCACTCCGGACGAACTCCGCCAATCCATTGAAGAAAAATCCAAGAGTCTTCAAAACATCAATGATCAGATTCGCAACACCCAACAGCAGCTGAATGAAACTCAAACGCAAAAAAACAGTCTGCAAAAAGAACTGAAGAAAATCGATTACAATATCAGCCAACTGAATCTCAATATAAAATCCGGCCAAATAACGGTAGAAAAATACGGGCTGGAGCTTCAATCACTCCAATACGAAATCGAGAAATTAAAAAGTGAAATCGAAACTAAAAGACTGGCGATTACAAAATTACTGCAGGAACTTTACCAAAAAAGCCGCGAAACGCTTTTAGTGACTTTCTTAAAGAATCGAAGCTTGGCGCAAGCCATTGTAGAAAATCAAAACATCGCCAACTTAAACAGCGGCCTCTCAACCGAACTCGGCGAACTCAAAGAATTGCGGACCCAGCTGGATGAAAATTATAGTTCCGTATCCGCCAAAAAAAAGGGGATTGAACAGGAAAATCTCAACCTCCGCAACCGCAAAAATATAGTTGAGACCACAAAATCGGATCGCCAAAACATTTTGTCGCAAACTAAAAATCAGGAAAAGCTTTACGCGTCGCTGATTGACAGCTTGGCGAAGAGACAAGCTGAAATCTCCTCGGAAATTGAAGCAGTTGAAAAAGAATTGCGTTCCAAAATTGATCCGTCGCTTCTTCCCATACCGCGGCCCGGAGTATTAGCAGTGCCAACTAAAGGCATTGTGTCGCAAAATTACGGATACACCGCTTTTGCTAAATACGGATATAAGGGCCAATTCCATAACGGCATAGATTTTGCCGCTCCAATAGGCGCGGAGGTCCGGGCCGCCGATTCCGGCACAGTTATCGCGGTTGGTAATCAAGACCAATTTTGTTATCGCGGCGCCTACGGGAAATTTATAGTCATCCGGCACGAAAATAATTTAACCACTCTTTATGCCCACCTTTCTAAACAAATAGTTCAAAAAGGGGATATAGTTAATAGGGGGCAGTTAATCGGTTATGTAGGCAGCACGGGCTACGCCACCGGGCCACACCTGCACCTGACGGTCTATGCCGGACCCACGTTTTATATGGGCGCCAGCAAGGTCTGCGGCCCGATGCCTTTCGGAGGCGATCTGGACCCGTCAAAATATCTGTAACTATGTCTAATTTTCCGCCAATTTTAAAAGAGATTTGGGACTTTGCCCAAATGGTTGTTCAAAAATTTTCCGCCGTGGTAGTTAAATTAGCTTTTCTAGCATGGCACGCCATTGTTTGGCTGTTTGAAAGATTAGTAGATCTCATTCACTTAATCGCCGGAAAGGTATAAGAATAAGGGTCTGATTCGCTCTATCTGAACCGCCCCGCTCTTTCCATGTGTAAGTACTGCACCCACTCTTCCGGTTTTGTACGCAGACACGCTATCAATCCGCCCCAGCTGGCGGATTGCGCTCCCTCTCGGCCTCGCTCTCCGCTGCTATGACGCGTCATAGCAGCGGAACCTTGCCCGCTCGGCTTCGCCCGACAGCTAGTCGGGCCTGCGAGAAGGTCTGCTTAACAAAACCGGAAGAGGGTGCGTTTCAAGAAAAACCTAGTATTGTAGAGAGTTCGTAAAGTCTCCCGTAGGGAAAGTGACGGAGCCGATTTAGCTTGGGCCAATAGTTATAATCAACTCTTAACTATTGGCAAATCGGCGAGTCTCTAGGAGCGGCTCGCCGCCGGAGCGAGCCGACTCCGGTTCCCGGGGAGACTTTATGAACTCTTATTGCAGGATGAATGAGTTTGTTGGGTTGACAAATATCGGAAATAGGTGTATAATTAGAAGCAGAACATTAAGGAGGTTTTATGTCGCAAGGTACCACGAAGCAGGTCCTCTCGCGCAAGCTGTTCGGAATGGCCCAAAAGCTGCGCCTAAACCAGGACGTCCTGGGAACGAGGAAGTACAGGCGCGGAGGGCGACAGCTCGAAGTGGAGCTGAAGCTCTTCAAGAAGTAATCTCGCGAGGACTCGCAATCCTCCTACCCCCGATGCACATCGGGGGTATTTTATTTGTGATATAATATGGAAGTATTCAAAACCCTAAATGGCAAAGCCGTATCTCTCTGTTATTGTTCCCGCTTACAATGAGGCCAACCGCCTGCCGCTGTGCTTAATTGATATAGACAAACATCTCTCCGAGCAGGAATATTCTTATGAAATAATCGTGGTTAATGACGGTTCCAAAGACGCCACCGCTGAAATAATCGAGCGTTTCAAGCCGCTTATAAATGAATTAAAATTAATTAACCTTCCCCAAAATCAGGGAAAGGGAGCGGCAGTGCGCCAAGGAATGCTGGCCGCCCGGGGCAACTGGCGAGTTTTTATGGACGCCGATAACTCAACCTCTATCGTAGAGTTCAATAAAATGCTGCCGTATCTTAATGAGGGTTATGAAATTGTAATCGGCTCGCGGGCCGTTAAAGGCGCCAAACTTAATCCGCCGCAATCAATAATTAAACAGCTCGCGGGAAAGCTTGGAAATCTTTTTATTCAGTTTTTGCTTCTGCGCGGCATTTGGGACACGCAATGCGGTTTCAAGTGTTTCTCCGAAGAAGCGGCCAGAAGAATTTTTTCGCTCGGGAAAATAAACCGCTGGGGTTTTGACGTGGAAATCTTGACACTCGCCAAAATGTTGGGATACAAAATAAAAGAGATGCCAATCTACTGGGTTAATGACCGGCGATCGCATGTAAGCCTCAAATCTTATTTTCAAGTTCTTTGGGAAGCCATTAAAGTCCGCTGGTGGATTAAAAGAAAGGTTTACAAAATTTAAAAAATTATACTATAATACCTACCTATGGATTACCACTTAACACCCGAGCGGCTTGAAGATTTAAAAAAAGAGCTGATTGAATTAAAAACCGCCAAACGCGCCGGGGTCGCCGAGCGCCTGAAACGCGCCAAAGAGTTGGGCGATCTTTCGGAAAATGCCGAATATATGGAAGCGCGCGAGGAGCAAAACCAAATCGAAACCCGTATCGTCGAGTTGGAAGATATAGTCAAAAACGCCGTCGTTATAAAACACGCCGCCAGTAGCAAAGTCCAAATTGGCTCTTCAGTTGAAGTGGAAAAAGACGGGAAAAAAATGATCTTTAGCATCGTTGGCCCCAATGAGGCCGATCCGTCCGCCGGCAAAATCTCCAACGAATCTCCGCTTGGCAAAGCATTTTTGGAAAAAAAAGCCGGGGAGATAGTCAAAGTTAAAACTCCCTCAGGTGAAATGAGCTACAAAATCCTCTCCTTCAAATAATGATTGAGGACATAATCAAAGAACGGCTAAAAAAGAAAGAGGGCCTGGAAAAGCTGGGGCGTAATGTTTATCCCTCCAAAACTAAAAGAACGCATCAGATAGCCGAAGCGCTTGAATCATTCGTTGCTCTGGCTAAACAAAAAAAGGGAATTTCCATTGCCGGACGGGTTATGGGATTGCGTATCCAGGGCGGAGTCGGTTTTGCCGATGTAAGGGACGGCAGCGGCGCTAAAATCCAGGTTGTTTTAAAAAAGGATACTCTGGCCGATTTTAACGTTTTGAAAAACGGCTTGGATATCGGCGATTTTTTAGAAATTTCCGGGCCGCTTTTTAAAACCCAGCGGGGTGAAAAAAGTATTGAGGCAAAAAACGCCCGCATTATAGTGAAGAGTTTGCGTCCGCTTCCGTCGGTCTGGCACGGCTTGAAAGACGTAGAGGAAAGGTTTCGCAAACGTTATCTGGATTTGATTTTAAATGCCGAAGTTAAAGAACAACTGGTTGGCCGGTCCAAAATCACAGAGTACATCAGAAATTTCCTGACAAAGGAAGGTTTTCTGGAAGTGGAGACGCCGATTCTGCAGCCGATTCCGGGCGGCGCCAATGCCCGTCCGTTTGTCACTCATCACAATGCCTTAGACGTGGATTTTTATTTACGAGTTGCTCCGGAACTTTATTTAAAACGCCTTCTGGTGGGCGGATTTGAAAAAATCTTTGAAATCGGACGCAACTTCCGCAACGAGGGGATTGATCGCGATCACAATCCGGAATTTACCGCTTTGGAATTATATTGGGCTTACCAGGACTATGAGGGATTGATGAAGTTTACCGAAAAGCTTCTCAAAAAATTCGTTCCTGGCAAATGGAAAAAGATAACTTTTGCCGAAATTTTTAAAAAGACTGCCGGCCGGGATTGGAAAACCGCCAGTCCACGAGAATTGGAGGAAATATATAAAAAAGAAGTGCGGCCTAAAATTGTTGAGCCTACCTTCGTCATTGATTATCCCGAAAGCATTATGGCGCTCGCCAAACTTAAGGAAGGCGACTCAACTCTTACCGAAAGTTTTCAGGTCATTGTTGGCGGCGTGGAAATTGTAAAGGGATTTTCCGAGCTTAACGATCCTATCACTCAACGGGTCCAGATGGAACGCCAGGAAAAAGAACATCGGGCCGGAAATCCCGAAGCGTCCCGCTTGGATGAAGATTTTTTGGAAGCGTTGGAGTACGGCATGCCGCCGTCCGCCGGTTTGGGTTTGGGTATCGATCGCCTCGCAGCGCTTGTCGCTAAAAGCCATAGCGTAAAAGAAATTATCGCTTTCCCGACCCTGCGCCCGAAAGAATAATCGTATATAATAAAATAACTATGCTGGATGTAGAACTAATACGCCGCGAACCCGCAAAAGTTAAAGATGGCATTAGTAAGAAAAACGCCGATCCGGCGTTGGTGGATAAATTTTTGGAATTAGACAAAGTATGGCGGGAACGCACCAAAAACGTTGATGAATTACGCGCTAAATTAAATCAGTTAAGCAAGGAACGCAAAGTAGAGGAAGCCAAATTAGTTAAAGAAAAATTGAAGGGCGTTGAGTTTGAATTGCCGGAAATGGAAAGCAAGCGGTTATCCGCGCTGAAAGCGCTGCCAAACCTGCCTCTGCCCGATGTTCCGGAAGGCGATGAAAAGTCCAATAAAACTTTGCGCGAGGTTGGAAAAAAGCCGGTTTTTGATTTTCCACCGCTGGATTACATTCAACTCGGCCAAAAACTGGATTTAATCGATACCGAAAGAGCGGCTAAAGTTTCCGGCAGCCGTTTCGGCTACCTTAAACACGAAGCGCCTCTGCTGGAATTCGCTCTGATTCAATTGGTACTGAATTTTGTCACTAATGAAAAGAATATTCAAAAAATCATCAAGGAAAATAAGTTATCCATCGTCCCAAAACCTTTTATTCCTGTCATCCCGCCGGTTCTCATTAAACCAGAATCAATGGAGGCAATGGGCTACGTGGAACGGGGAGGAGAAGAAATATACTTTATAGAAAAAGATAAATTATATCTGGTCGGAACTTCCGAGCAGTCTATCGGACCGATGCATATGAATGAAAGTTTTAACAAAGCCGTTTTGCCGCACAGACACATCAGCTTCTCAACCTGCTTCCGGCGCGAAGCCGGTTCCTATGGAAAAGACACTAAGGGCATCTTACGCGTCCATCAATTTGATAAATTAGAGATGTTTATAACTTGCGCTCCGGAAACCTCGGACGACGAACATAAATTATTGCTGGCAATAGAAGAAAAATTGATGCAGGCGCTGGAATTGCCGTACCGGGTCTTAAATATCGCGGCCGGCGATCTGGGAGATCCGGCTGCCGCCAAATACGATATTGAAGTCTGGTTGCCGGGGCAGCCTTCGACAGACTCAGGCCAAGAAAAGGGGCAATACCGGGAAACCCACTCAACTTCCAATACCACCGATTACCAAGCGCGCCGCCTGAACGTTAAATATAAGCCGGAGGGAAAATTCGTACATATGCTCAACGGAACGGCTTTTGCCATCGGCCGGATTTTAATCGCGATTATCGAAAATTATCAAACAAAAAAAGGCACCGTTAAAGTACCTAAAGCGCTTCAAAAATACGTCGGACTGAAAGAAATTATTCGGTCTTAAATATATGGGATAAGAAAATCTCCTCGGCACCGCCCGGGGAGATTTTTATTATTTGTAAATAACGCTGAAGCTGAAATATATCGCCAATATTGAACAGGTATTATTAACGATGTGAAAAAGTATCGGATAAAGTATAGACTTCGTTTTTTGCATCAACCAACCCATAAGCAATCCGTAAGCAAATATCGTAATCATATACTGGTGACCCGCGGCCCAAAAATAATTGAAACCAAGTAACGCCAGCCAATATAAAATATCTCCTGTAATCTTTAAATGCTTTTTGTCCGGGAATTTCGCTACCGTAAAAATCGTAATCAGCAAAACAAGATAGGCCGGCCCCCGGTAGGTAAGCTCTTCTATAATCGGAGCAAACACTATCAAATTAAAAATATGACCGTTCTTTAATTCATTCAAGAAATATTCCCTTAACAAAGCGGAATCTTCCACCGATTGCGGCGTAAGGAATTTATACAAGAAAATCGTCAGCGTGACGGGAATCATTAAAAAAATCGCTTTTATGGCCGGATGATAGGAATTAAATCGTTTTAGTAGATTCATGAATTGCCTCCTTTCAGCCGCCTGGGCCTCTTTTCAACCGTTGATAATTCGGTTAATCTGTAAAAGAACTTATCGCTATTATGACCCTAAACAAGGTATCTGTAAATATAGACTCTAAAGCGGTTGAGTATAACATCTCGGCTATCCGCCGTATTTTGGCGCCTAAAACCCGGCTTTGGGCGGTGGTAAAATCCAATGCTTATGGCCACGGACTCGTGGCTTTTTCAAAATTGGCCGACCATTATGGCGTTGACGGGTTTTGCGTGGACAGCGTTATTGAGGGCGAAAAACTCCGCAAAGAGGGGATTAAAAAGCCGATTTTGGTTCTTGGGCCGACTTTCAAGCCCTTGCTGGAATCCGCGGCAAAAAATAAAATTACCATCACTGTTTCCAGTTTTGATGGGTTAGTGGAGTTGTCTCAATCCCGTTTTAAACCAGAATTTCACCTTAAAATTGATACCGGCATGCACCGCCAGGGATTTTATATTTCTGAATTACCACGGGTGATTTCAATCATTGAAAATTTAAAATTGAAAATTGAAAATTGTTTAGTGGGTGTTTACACGCATTTTGCTTCCGCCAAAGACATTAATTATCCGACATTTACCGAACGACAATTCGTAGAATTTCAAAAAGCGACACGGCTGTTGGAACGCGCCGATTTTAAAAATTTAATTAAGCACGCGGCGGCTACCGGCGGCACTATTGTTAATTCCAAATATCACCTGAACGCCGTTCGTATAGGAATAGGGCTTTATGGACTTTGGCCCTCGCCGGAATTAATGGTCCAATTTCCTAAAATAAAACTGCGGCCGGTTCTGTCCTGGCAAGCGATGGTCAGCGAGGTAAAAAACCTTAAACCGGGGGATTTTGTCGGCTATGACTTAGTTGAGAGAATTTCCAAAAACACCAAAATGGCGATAGTGCCAATCGGCTATTGGCACGGGATTCCACGGGCGCTTTCCGGAATCGGAGAGGTGTTAATCGGCGGAAAACGCTGCCGTATATTGGGAAGAGTTTCCATGGATTTAATAGTTGTCAACGTTACCGGAATAAAATGCGAGCGCGGCTCCAAAGCAACACTGATAGGCAGACAGCAAGGCGATGAAATCAGCGCCTATGAAATTGCCAGAAAACTGGGCGCCAGCTATTACGAATTATTGACCAGAATTAATCCATTGATTGAACGGAGGGTTTTCTGATGGTGATGGAAATTTTCTTTTCTAAAGCCCAACGTCAGCGCCACCACCGCCGATTGAGAATAAAAATTTATTTTATCACGGGCCTTATTTCGCTGATTTTCATACTGGGCGGATGGCTTGTTTTTCATTTGCCGTTATTAAAAATAAATAAATTTGAATTGGTTAATCTTCAAAGTATAGAGGAAACGCGCGGCATTATTTTACAAAACGGGTTTGCCCAGCTTCTGGGTTTCGATAATTTTCTTGCTTGGCCGTCCCAAATCGGCGACATTGAAATAAAAAAGGACTATTTTGGCGGCACTTTAACGCTTACTAAGGCGGAAAAAATCAGATTTGCCATCTGGTGCGCCAATAAATGCTATTGGATAGACGATACCGGCATCGCGCTGGAACCGGCTCCCGACACCGAAGGCTCATCCATATTAAAAATTTCGGACTCGAACGACATTTCTCTCGCAGCGGGAAAATCCGTCATTAATGAGCAGGTTCTTTTAAACATCATTAAAATAGTAGATGGCCTAAAAACCGTGTCTCTGCGCCCGGAAAAATTTGAAGTCAACGAACCGGATCAGGAGTTTCGAGTAACCGGTTCGCAAGGCGAAAAGCTTATTTTCAGTTTACGGTTTGAACCATCCGCGAAAATTTTCGTTTATCTCACCGAAATTGCGGCAAATGGACGGCTTAAAAATTTCGCTTACGTGGATTTTACCGTTGAAAATCGTATTTACTTAAAGCCCCGTTAATCGGTAAATAAAAATTGAGGTACCGGCGCGAGCGTAAGGTTTCAACGGTTCCGTCAGCCATTGATATTCGTCTTGCGGCAAACGTTCCTGCGTTCCGGCAAGCTTTGCTTTGGCACTCTGAATTGTATTTATAGAAACCGCCAGCCATTTTATCCCGCTGTTAATCGGATTGCCTCTGGCCGACCACCAATTCTCGGCTTGTTCGCCGAGATAATACTTCGGGTTGCCACCGCCAAAATAATCCACGGCAATCTTGTCCGTTTTCGGAACATTGCCGTCTACCCAAGTTTTTAACCGTTTCAAGTCTTGACCCCAATCATAATTAGAGTCGGTAATGTAACGCCAACCGCCATCAAGCCCGCCAAAAACAAAATTAAAATAGGACAAAAAATGCGGCGCTGCCGATAATGAAGACATGAGATACCAGATAAGCAAAACGGCCAATAAGGCGGACTTTAAAGAAAGACTGAAAAGTTCCCGGTAGATAATAAAAATTTTGATGGCGAAATTACGCGCTAAATTCAAATTGCGTATACTAAACCACTGCTTAATTCCGCCGGCGGTAAGAATATAAATAAAAGGCAAGGTCGGTATAATGTGGCGGATGCCGATATTGAGGTTACTGACAATACTAGAAATCCAATAAATAGCGATGAAGGCCATCATCGCGAATTCCGTAAAATGCGTCGTCAAATAATCAATCAATTTCCTGGACCGCCGGAAAATCACGGCCAGGGCCGCTTTGCCGGTATTAAAAGCTCCCAGCCCGAAAGCGAAGAGAATTAAAATAAGAGACGCTATTGGTTCTTTCATCAAAAAAACGGCAGGGAAATAATCACGACGGGCTTGATTGGAAAGTTCGTCCAAAAAATAATTAGTACTACCACCCGAGGATCGCTGCAAGACCATTAAAAGTCCTGTCAGATATTGCGCCGCCGGCCGCAAAATCGGCCCGCCGGACATCCAAACAATCGAATCGGCAAGCCAATGTGGATTAAAATTGGCCAAATTGGCCTGCGTATCAGCCACCTGCCTTTCAATCGGGTAATTCCAAGTCAGCGGCAAATAAACCAGGTAAACCACGATTACCCCGATAGAAAACACACAGAATAAGGACTTAGCATAGCGCCAGGCGCGGGTGGAAAAACGCCGCCAATGGCCGCGCGCGGAATCGGTAGTCGCCCAATCGTTGGATAATCCGACTAGATAAAAAACACCGGCCAAAATTATAAAGTAGGGAACTAAAAGCGCGGCTGAAAATTTCAAAAGCTGGGCGAAACCGAAGGCGAGGCCCGCCCAGAGAAGCGTTTTGCGGCTTGGCCGTGAAAGTAAATTTAAAAAAGCAACGGTAGCGACAAATATTCCGATGGCAGCGCCGACGTCTGTGGTAACATAATGCCCGTGAGCAAGCACTGTCGGAGAGAACGCGAATAAAAATGTCGGTAAGAATGCCCACCATTTTCCCATCAGGCTTTTAGACCAGAAATAAATGGCTATGATAAGTATCAACGTCAAAATAATCGGCCCCACTCTTGCCCAAGTGATGATTTGGTCGGCGTCATTGCCGGATTCATACAAAAACTGGCCACCGATTGACCACTGGCCGTTAACGTCCCGCGTCCACGCCAGATTATCGGTTGGAAAATTTAAATTCTGGAATAAAAGCGGAATGGCGGCAAGGATTTTCACCAGAGGAGGATGTTCGGGGTTCAACCGATAATCCAAATAGCGCGCGTAGCTATAACCGGCGGGTATATGCGCCAACTCGTCTACAATGGCCGAATCGCTTTTCGCGGCCTTGAACATTAAAATACCAGCCAAAAGGATAATTAGTCCGAGTAATACCGAACGCGAACATAAAGATAGCTTCGCCATTAATTTAATTATATCATGTCATGGAGACCAGGATTCGAACTAACATCAATTTAGTGAGTCAATTCCCGTCCAGATTCAAGGCACGAGGAGCGCTGTGTGTCAGTAGGCACATAAGCGACGAGTAACAAAGAAGATGGGGCGGGAATTGGCTCACCCGAAGGGAAGAGATAATTTGGCCAATTTCTTCGTCACTCCTCGTCGGGGTGCTATCAAAAGCACGACCTCCTCGTCATTCCTCGAACTTGACTCAAATTCTCTCTTCTAAATTTGACGGTAGCTCGAATCCTAGTCTCCTAGCGCATATGTTTTTTAAGTTTCCAAAAAATGATTCAAAATTCGCCTGGACCCAGCATATTAAAGACAAGATGCTTTTTTACCGCATTTCCGAGCAAAAAATTAAAACCATAATTAAATCTCATGATCGCAAAGAGCGTGGAGTCGCCGAAAATACTCTGGCGGTTATGAAACGCAATGACACGCCGAAAAGAAAAGAAGAAGTATGGGTTATGTATCAAATTCAGCCCAAAAGCGCCAAATACACTATGATAAGCGCCTGGCGCTATCCCGGGAAAAGCAAAACAGGGAAACTAATCCCGATACCCGACGAAATCCTAAACGAAATCCAAAACGTCTGGTTCGGAAAATAGTTCGATGCCGCTCACTATAAATAAAAATCCCCCGATGTATATCGGGGGATAATTAAATTATAGGTTTTCCTTGAGAAGTTCTTTGGCGACCAGGAGAAGCTGAACTTCGCTGGTGCCCTCAAAGATGCGGTTCACGCGGCTGTCGCGATACAAACGAGCGATCTTGTAATCCTCGATGTACCCAGCGCCGCCGTGAATCTGGAGAGAAAGACTGACCGCCTTGTCCAAAAGTTCCGCGGCCATATACTTTACCACCGCGGCTTCCTTGCGAACTTCGGGATTGCGTTCGTAAAGCCGAGCGGTATGGTAGACCAGCACTTCCATCGTGTAACGAATCATTTCAATCTCTGCCAACTTTGCCTGAATAAGCTGCTTCATATACAGAGGCTCGCCGCCAATCTGATGGTCTTTGACAAACAAGATCGCTTCTTCCAACGCCGACTTCACCGCGCCGAGACACCCGGCGCCTAAACTAATGCGCGACTGATTAAAAACATTCATCGCGACCTTGAACCCTTGGCCCACTTCGCCAAGCAAATTGGCGTCCGGAACAAACATCTCGTCCATCGCGAACGCGCTGGTGCAAGAAGCGTGCAGGCCGATTTTTTCTTCATTGACCTTAGTGGTAATAAAGCCCTTACTATCCGTGTCGACGATAAACATCGCCTGCGTGCGATTACTGCCCATCGGATCGGTTTGAGCAAGCACGATGGCAAAATCGGCAATGGCACCGCTGGTAATAAACTGCTTGGTGCCGTTAATCACCCAGCCGCCTTCAACTTTCTTGGCGCTGGTTTGAATATTGGCAAGATCCGAACCGACTGACGGTTCGGTAGTGGCATAGCAGCCGATTTTTTCGCCCTTGATTCCGGAAACGAGGTATCGCTGTTTCTGATCTTCATTACCGAAAAGATAGACAGCCTTGCAGGCCAGGCTCACGTGCGCCCCAACCAGAGCGGCTGTGGAACCGTGAACGCGGCTAATCTCTTCCATCATTACGCAGAAACCCGGCAAACCAAGACCAGTCCCGCCATATTTTTCGGGAAAGGCGATTCCAAACAATCCCAGATCCGCCATTTCTTTGATGATTTCCGGAAAAATTCGGCCTTCTTTTTCCATCTGCGCTATCTTTGGCTCGATGGATTTCTTGGCGAAATCACGAATCATCTCGCGCATTGCTTTGATTTCATCTTCGTTCGGTTCCGCCGCGACGGCTTTCATTTCCTGTGTTTGTTGAGTCTTGGCCTGGCCGCTAGTCGGCATGGGCTTCTTGAGAAACTTTGCCAAGCCGGCCTGCGCCTCTTCCTTGACTACGAGCTGGGCAAAAACTTTCTGCTCTTCTTCCAGCGCCTTTTCAAGAGGCCAGGCGATGCAGGAAAGTAGAGAAGCAACGGCTTCGGCTGCCTTTGGATGCGAATTTGATTTCAACAAACCGGCAATTTTTGGCGTAGTCAGGGCATGTTCTACCCTACTTTCCGCTTCAATACTACATATTTCGCCAAAACCATTCTCGACTCTAAGTTTCCTAATATTTTGCCTCAATTGATGCCTATCTTTCACGATGTCCATTAACGGCCGGGCAAGATATTCTTTTACGGTATCAATAAGTGTTCCGTCAGGCACCAGCTGGTCAATCAGGCCAAGCGCTTTCGCTCTTTCGGCGCCGATGATATCGCCGGACAGCAGCAGTTCCGCCGCTTCATAAACATTGATAAGACGGGGAAGCCGTTGAGTGCCGCCCATTCCCGGAATAATTCCAAGTTTGATTTCGGGCTGGCCAAATTTGGCGTTCGCCGTGGCAATACGGTAAGAACAAGCCATGGCAATTTCGTTTCCTCCGCCAAGACAAAAACGTTCAATAGCGGCGATAGTCGGTTTTCCCAAATCCTGAATCGCGTTGACGATATCGTTGGCTTTAGTCAAAAGTTCGCGGGCTTTTTCCGCATTTCCCTGCTGGGAAATTTGCCAGATTTCTTCAACGCTGGCGCCAACGGAAAAAAGTCCCTGTCCGGTGATAACCACGACTTCAACTTCGCTGTCATTTTTGACCTGACTCAAAATATCGCTCAATTGCATCAACACCGCGCTTGAAAGCTCGTTGTTGCGCGCCACATTCTGAATCCTGATAATCGCTGCCTTGTCCTTCTTGATCAACTCCACCAGCTTCGTCGCGACCGCCATTCTTTCCTCCTTAACCTGTCAAAAAACTGACATCATGTTAAAACAAAAACCCCCACTTTACAAGTGAGGGTAATGAACGAGAGTTACCAGATGGGATCGCCGAAAATCTGCTGTGGAAGCATGCCGCTCTTTTGCGCCCAATGCAACGGGCCTTCCCTGGCCATCGGGAATCCGATGCCGTAAAGGCAAGCGATTTCAATATCGTTGGCAGACGCGATGCCTTCATCAAGAGCCATCACGGCTTCATAAACCAAGCCGCCCATCATTTGCTGAAAGCCGTCCTCCACCGACAAATCTTTGGAACGCGCCCCGATATAAACGGTGTTAATAACTTCAATCACTGAAGGAGTGCCATAAAAACCGATGCCATTCTTGGCGCCCAGACGCTTCAAATCTACCAATGTTTTGAGTAGCGGTGACGGCTTGGCGCGTTCGCCGTAGCCTCGGTAAAGAATTTCCGACACGTCAGCGGCAACGTCCAAGCCGAGCATATCCAAAAGCGTGAAAGGACCCATCGGCCAGCCGAATTTGCGGGCTTCCTCGTCAATCTGCTCCGGCGTCAGTTTAGTTTCCATCAGCAGAACCGAAGCTTCGTTAAGATACGGCATCAGCAAACGATTCACTAAAAATCATGGACATTCTTTGACGCGCACCACAGTCTTGCCGAGAGTGCCGACGGCAAAATCAGCAACAGCGTCCAAAGCTCCCTTGCCGGCTGTTGATATCGCGATGAGCTCCACCAGCGGCATTTGAGTCGGCGGATTAAAGAAATGCAGGCCGACTACCCGCGATTTTCTGCTATCCGAAACCCGATCCGCCATTTCCGAAATGGAAAGCGCGGACGTATTGGAAGCAAAAACGGCGTGCGGCGGCAAGAACTTGTCGGCTTCGGCAAAAACCAGCTTTTTCAGTTCCATCTTTTCCGGAACCGCGTCAATCAGCAGATCAACGTCTTTGCAATCGTCCCAGTTATCCGTAACCGCCACCATTGCCCGATACTGGTTGAGCTGCGATTCGGAAATCTTACCCTTCTTGTGCCAACCTTCAAACTTTCCGTAAATTCTCTGACGCGCCTGTTCGGCGAATTCCGGCGAGGCCTCTTTGACCGTAACCGGCACGCCCTTACGGGCAATCAGCGCCGCGAGTCCGGAACCCATTGCTCCGCCGCCAACAACTCCAACCTTAAAAATGTCCAAACGATCCTCCTTATATAAAGAAACTGCCTATATGGTAATAAAAAAACGACCGTTTGTCTACGGCCGCTTTGCCAAATGCGAATTTCTAAATCTTAGATCTCCGGTCACTTCGGTAACCTTCCCAATCCAATCAGGGAGGAAAATTTGATCTTTTTCTTCGGTCAGTTCAATTTCCAGCATCATAAGATTGCGGTGACGCTCGGGCGTAACAAATTTATCAAGTTCAAAATACTGATTACGCCAGAGAAAACAATAACGATACTTTTCAATGATATCCCAGCGATGATCGCGGACTTGTCTGGCCAGACAATATTCCGCGTAGGAAATTTGCCTTTCAATTTCAATTCGGGACATCGCGGAATCGGTAGGGGATTTTTCGGTGCGATAGCAAGCCGGTTCGCCGGTTACTCTGCCTATTTCGTTTCTTGCCCGATACCGAATTCGTCCTCTCGCGCCCCTGATATAAAACTGCTCTATTGAAATTTTTTTGTACGGAACCGGAATTGCGCTTTCTAATACGAAATTGTGAACTAAAAACTTTCGTTCGGTTTCCATATCTTTCGGAATACCGATGGCTTTGAGCACGGCATTCAAAAGGCGTTTCAGCTTTCCTTCCAAGTCCGTGGAATTATCAATTACTTTCAAGTGCGGATGGCCAAGCCAGACATTTCTGGTGATTTCGTCAACCTTCTTCGCTTCCGCGACACTCTGTTCAACGCGCGCGATATTATCAAGGTTGTAACATTTCGGTTTATCCACTGCGACGCTGACCAGATGAAAAACGGCGTCGTAGCGTTTATCCCGCAACGAAACATTACTAAGATTGTTTTCACGCAAAACCCGGTTAAATCCTTGCGCCGTCATATAAGCGGCGATGTCCATACAGCCACGGTCGCAAATCATAACGGTTTTTTTGCCGTTTTTTATTTTGGCGATTGTCCCAAAAATTTCTTTTTCAAAACGGATTTGGGTTCGCACAAGCAGTTCTTCAAATCTATGATATTGCTCCGGATTTAATTTTCCCGGAATGACTCCGGAATTGATGAGCAGAGTCGCCACTTCCGGCACCACGACAACCGACACTCCTTGTTCGGAAAGTTTTTTCTGCAAATAATTAAGCGCTGTGGTTTTACCCGCGCAGGGTCCACCGGTCAATACGATTCGTTTCATTTTTCTCCTGTTTTAAAAGAACAGAAATTAGTGTATCATAAGCCGCATGAAACTTTCCATCGGTATTGTGGGGCTTCCCAATGTCGGCAAGTCCACGCTGTTCAAAATCATCACCAAAA
>CAYHZT010000008.1:0-25587 GCA_964361325.1 uncultured Candidatus Saccharibacteria bacterium | reverse complement strand
GAATAAATATAAAGACGATAAAGTGATGATTCTCACTACCGGCGCTCAGGGCGAACCAACAGCTGGATTGATGAAAATAGTAACGGGCGAGCACCGCTCCATCAGACTGAAACCAACCGATACCGTCATTTTTTCCTCTTCCATTGTTCCGGGTAACGAAAGAAGCGTTCAAATACTTCAAGACAACATCGCCAGGCAGGTTGACGAGATTTACAATTCCAAACTTTTGGATATTCACGCCAGCGGACACGCCAATGCCGAAGATTTAAAGTTGGTGATGAAGCTCGTAAAACCAAAATTCGTCGTTCCGGTGCATGCCTATTATTTCTTCCGCAAAACGGTTGTAAAGCTCGCCAAGGAAGTCGGCATTGCCAGAGAAAGAGTAATGATGATGGACAATGGCCAGATTGCCGAACTTACCAAAGACGCCTTTACTATTACCGACCAATCCGTTGACGCTTCTTACGTGATGGTAGACGGACTCGGTGTCGGCGATGTCGGCGAAATCGTCCTGCGCGACCGCCGCGTACTTTCTAAAGAAGGAATGGTGGTAATCATTATCACGCTGGACCGGCACAATGGCCGAATTCTAAAAAATCCCGATATTATTTCCCGCGGTTTTATTTATCTCAAGGAAAATCAATCTTTATTAGAAGAAATCCGCAAACGCATCCGTGGAATTATGGGACGAATCCCCAACCACCGAGATGTGGACGCTGATTATCTTAAAACGCTTTTGCGAGACCAAATCGGACAACTTTTGTATAATAAAACCAAGAGACGACCGATGGTACTTCCAGTTATTATAGAAGTGTAATAACTAAAAAATCCGAAGCACGAAATCCGAAATCCCAAACAAATTCCAATGACCAAAATCCGAAATAATAAACCTGTTTTGAACATTAGAATTTTGAATTTGAGTGTTGTTTCGAATTTCGATATTCGGATTTAGGATTTATAATCACTATTACATGACGAAACCCATCTTAATATCCGGAATACAGCCCACAGGTAGATTGCATCTCGGCAATTACCTTGGCGCTTTAAAAAATTTCGTTGGACTCCAAGATTCCGGAAAATACCAATGCTATTTTTTCGTTGCCGATTACCATTCCTTAACGGAAGATTTCAAGCCGGAAGAAAAATCGCAACAAATTGAGAGTTTGATCGCGGATTTTCTTGCTGCCGGTTTAGATCCTAAAAAATCCGTCATCTTTTTACAATCCCAAGTCCCTCAATCAACAGAATTGGCGTGGATTTTAAGCGCTATTACTCCGTTCGGCGAATTAAGCCGCATGACGCAGTTCAAAGACAAATCCGCCGCGCAAAAAGAAAATATTAACGCAGGTTTGTTTACTTATCCGATTTTAATGGCCGCGGACATTTTACTCTATGACGCCCAACTCGTGCCAGTCGGAAGCGACCAACTCCAACACCTGGAACTTGCGAGAACTTTGGCGCGCAAATTCAACTCTAGGTTTGGACAAATCTTCGTTGAGCCGAAAGCTTTGATGACTTCCACGCCCAGATTGATGAGTTTGGACGACCCGTCCAAAAAAATGTCTAAGTCTCATCCTGACGGCTGCCTTTTTATTGATGATTCTCCGGAAGAAATAGAAAGAAAAATCAAAGTCGCCGTTACCGATTCCGGCAATGAAATAAAATATGATCCAAAAAATAAATCGGGGATTTCCAATTTACTTTCGATTGTCGCCGGATTGTCGGGAAAATCTCCCGAGGACGTGGTTCGAGATTTCGCTGGAATGAATTACGGCGAATTCAAACATTCTGTTTCGGATTGCGTATCTGATTACTTTGCTTCGTTCCGAAAAAAGAAAGAAGCGCTTTTGAAAAAACCGGCTGCTCTAAAAAAAGCTCTTCAACACGGTTCTGAACAGGCTCAAAAAATCGCCCAGAAAAAACTGGCCGAAGTTAAAGAAAAAATCGGTCTTATAATTTAAAAAGCCCTCCGATATATATCAGAGGGCTTTGATTTTATTTGCGTAGCCACATTCGCGCAAACAGCACGCAAGTGACGCTCTGCGCCATAAAAACCGTCACCACAAAACCGCCCACCATCGAGTTAAAAACAAAATAGGCAGAAATTATCGAAAGTGCTAATCCGGCAAACGAACCGAAAAAGTCCTCTCTTGGGACGAATAACGCCGAAACTACTCCGGCTACGATTCCCAGACTCACCCAAGTATACTTATTTTCAAAAAACATCCAGCCGATCATGGAAACAACGAAGCAATTGGAAAGCATTCCAAGCGCCGCCCAAATCTGAAAGTCTAAATCATTTCTTTCCAACCTCGCAGAATCCATAGTCGCTCCACGAAAAAACTGGCCTTAGTTTGCCACTAATCTTGCTTTACTGCAAATAGTTAAAACTTTTTTACCGCGATCCAGATTGGTAAGTTTTCTAATTTGGTATTTAATTCCACGTCAAACTTTTCTTTTTTAAAAACGACGTTTTTTATATTTGCCGCTGTTTTTAATGCAACGAGTTGTTTGCGAACGGTTTCCAAGACTTCCTTCGGCAATTCCGCCATTAAAATAATTTTGTCGTTGGGCGAGTATCCGGCATCGTGCCGCAATCCCTGCACCATACGAATCAACTCGCGCAAAACTCCCTCACTTCTTAATTCCGGCGTTATTTCGGTATCCAATTTCACGGCGTTTGCGTCTAATTTGTTATCAAAAATAATTTTCTTAACATTGACCTCGTCGGCAAGGAGTTTTAGTAATTCTTTGTCTATGGATTTTAATTTACTGCTTTTGATCGTAAGAGAGTTAAGAGGTTGACGGACTTTTATTCCCGCTTTCTCGCGCTCCGCTAATGCCAAACTTGCCAAATGACGCACTTCACTCATTTTACTCGTAATACTCATTGGATTTGCGCTAATCGCCTTCTTATTCACGGTTGTCCAATCTTGCAGATGGACCGAATTTTTATTTCCCAACGATAACCAGAGAGCTTCCGCAAAAAATGGAGCGAACGGAGCCATCATCTTTGCAATGCCATCTAAAACTAATTTTAATGTCTTGCCGGAAACATTTTTTCTTGAACGCCTTATATACCAACGAGACAAGTCATCCACTAACGCTTCGATTTCTTGGGCCGCGTCGCCGATTGCGTATGCCTCCAAATTCGCGGTAACCATGCCGGTGGTTTCATTGAGCCGGTCGATGATCCAATTATCCAGAACTTTGATTGATTTGTGCTTTTCCTTGCCGTAAGTCGAATAAAAAACAAAAGAGTTATAAAGTAACATAAAAAGTTTATTGAAAGTCTTACGCAAATCATTTTCATCAAAACGCTTCGGCTCGCCCGGAGGATTAACCGTATAAAAATACCATCTCAAAACATCTGCCCCGTATTTTTGGCACATTTGCCATGGATCAACCACATTACCTTTGGATTTAGACATTTTCTGGCCATTTTTATCCAAAACATGCCCGAGAGAAATGACATTTTTATACGGCAAGTCCCGGTTCAATAATGTCGAGACAGCCAGTAACGTATAAAACCATCCTCGTGTTTGATCAACCGCTTCAGTGATATAATCGGCCGGAAATTGAGCTCCACTGTCGATAAGTTTTTTATTTTCGAATGGATAATGCCATTGAGCGAACGGCATCGCGCCGGAATCAAACCAGACATCCGCCACTTCTTTAACGCGCTTCATTTTGGAATCGCATTCAGAACAGCGCAAATAAACTTCATCTATAAACGGGCGGTGTAAATCCAGCTCGCCCTCGCGATTAAACGGCCAATTAGGAAAAGGCAATTCGCTCCAACGGCCGACTTCCGGATATTCGTGCTTTAAAATTTCTTCATTGGACAATCCGCGAACCGCGCCGGCCAACATCCAAAGCGGATCGCCGTGGCTGACAATTAGAATATTTTTATTTTGATATTGAGAATCTATTTCTCTTAAAAAATTCATCATTCGCTTTTTAACGTCATTCAGGTTTTCTCCTCCGCTGGGCGTTTTAGTGAAGCTCTCCAGACGGTTGCTAAAAAATTTTTGATGTTCGGAGACCGGCCTTCCGTTAAAAACACCCGTATTGAGTTCCACGAGCCGTTTATCCATTATGATTTTAGCGCCTGTAATTTTAGAAACGATTTTCGCCGTTTCCCGAGTACGCACGTAAGGAGAGTAAATTATTAAATCCAGTTTGTATTTTTTTAACGCCTGGCCTGATTTTTCAACCTGCGCCTTTCCTTTGGCAGTCAATTTGGAGACCTTACTTCCGGTTTCCGGCCCGGAAGAAATGAGATTCTTTAAATTATGATCCGATTCGGCGTGGCGCATCGTGAAATATTGGTTTTGCGAATATGATTTTTCGCCCAACTCGCTTAGGCCGCCGATAACTTTTTGATGTTTGCACTTTTCGCATTCCCAGATAGGTAACGGCGTACCCCAATAACGCTCTCGGGAAATCGCCCAGTCTTTTATATCGCGCAACCATTCACCAAAACGGCCTTCTTTTATATGCTCCGGTACCCAGTTGATCTTTTTATTGGAAGCAAGTACCTCCTCCCGCAATTTGCTCATTTCTATAAACCAGGAATCACGGGCGAAATAGATAAGCGGCGTAGAACAACGCCAGCAGAACGGGTATTCGTGTTCTATCGTACTCCGGTGGTAAAGAAGGCCGCGTTTTTCCAGATCGGCTATTATGTCGTTGTCGGCCTCTTTGATAAATTTGCCTGCGCCCGGCAGCCCCTTCTTTACCAAGCCGCGATCATCAATAGTAAACGGCACCGAAGCATTACCGGCCGCTTTCAAATCATCTTCTCCGAAAGCCGGAGCGATGTGCACCAGTCCCGTCCCCTCTTCCGTGGAAACAAATGCGGCGGCGATTACTTCGTGCGTTCCCTCATTTTCATAAAGCGGTTCGTATTTTTTTCCGACTAATTTCTTGCCGGAAAGTTTTTCCACCACCTCTATCTCCTTGCCATCAAGTTTCGGCGGAGCGTTGTAGCTCCAATAGAAATCATCGCCCACTTTGAATTTCGTATAGGTCAGGCCGGGGTTGACCGCCACCGAGACATTGGCCGGCAATGTCCAGGGCGTGGTCGTCCAGACCAGAAGATATTCGTTGCCTTTCTTTTTCGCTTTACCTTCTTTGATTAGGAATTTTACATACACCGATGGGTCATTCGTAAGCTTGTAGGCGCCGGGCTGGCCGAGTTCGTGGCTGGAAAGCGGCGTCTGACAGCGAGGACACCAAGGTACGACTTTGAAAAGTTTTTTGAGAAGCCCCCGTTTGGCAATTTCAGAAAACACCCACCACAAACTTTCCATATATTTGTTATCGTATGTGACATAAGGGTTTTCTAGATCCAACCAGAAACCAATTCGATTCGTAAATTTCTCCCACTCGCTTTTATATGTCCAAACGGACATTTTACACTGGCTGTTAAATTCCGCGATGCCGAACTTTTCTATCTCCGACTTATTTTTGATTCCCAATTTTTTCTCGACTTCCAACTCAACCGGCAACCCATGGGTATCCCATCCGGCTTTGCGGATGACGTAATATCCTCGCATTGTTTTATAGCGCAAAATAATGTCCTTGAATGACCGGGCCAGAATGTGGTGAATACCCGGCCGACCATTCGCCGTCGGCGGCCCTTCAAAAAAGCGAAAGGGTTTCGCTTTTTTGCCCTGCCTACCCGCCTTGGTTTTAGTGGCGGGAGATTGCCGAAGAGCTACCGACTTTCTAAAAACATCATTATCTTTCCAGAATTTGAGAACTTTTTCCTCTAATTCCGGAAGATTAAACTGCTTAAGTTTATCTAGCATATGAATATAATAATGGTCTATTTATCTAATATGATATAACAACAGTCTATTAGAATTTGCTTATATTTTCAAACAAATTTATAATCATTCCAGTTATTTTACATTAAGGAACACTGTATGAAAGTATTGTCGGTACTTGCGATCCTGCTGGCCGCAGCCTCGCCACTCTCGGCCCAAGAAAATGACTGGGCAATGTCGGGTGAGATCAGAATAAAATCCTTCCTCGTTAACGATGAACCCGACCTCATAAAACAAGACTATACGAATTATGACGTCTCCGCTCTTGCGGAAGCCGGCTTATTGGCTCATTTTCGTTTAAATAATTCGCTAAATTTAGATGCCTATCCCTACTTCTGGTATTCAGATCAAAATCATATAGCGCGCGTGGGTATGATTGCCGAATTGCATTATAATCTTTTAAAAGATGTTGAGGTTGGTTACGGACATCACAGCTGGCACAACGCCGATCAAAACTCCCCATTCGGAGGCGAGCGTCAGGATTGGTTGATGGCCGACTGGAATTTTTACGATAATTTTCATTTACTGCCAAAGATTTTCCTCGCCAACACCCATCCGATGGAGTTTAAAACCATTTACTCTAACAACGAACCTAGTGCTAGGTTTGAATTGGCGATTAAGGGGATATTTAACTGGCAGAAAACACGACTGGAAATTTCTCCTTACGCTCAAACTGACAACAATAAATTCCTTTACGGCGCGAGGGCTGAGATTTCTTATTCAATTTACAAAAACGTTTCGCTTTTTAGCGATGCTCATTACCGGCTGACGGAAAACGACGACCGAATTATGGCAAGCGTCGGCGTAGCCCTAAAATTCAAATAAAATTGTTTCAATAAAAAAACCCCGATATTTATCGGGGTTTATTTTTTTCGCAAAGATTCGAAGGCATTCGGAAACAAAAGTTGAACATCCTGCCTCCGCCTGCGTTGCATGCTCGAAAAACTAACGTGGACACGAAAGAAAATGGACCGAGAAGGCTCGTTAAAACGACAAAATTTTCTTCGTGGCTTGTGTATTGAACATATTTGGCGTTATCGCTGAATGAATAGAAATTCTTCCAAAATCCTTTCAACATTCCATAATTGGCCAGTCCGAAAACCAACCAAAACGCGCAGAGCACGGCGATCAACATGCCGCAATCCTTTCAAAGAACAGAACTATCATATTACATTTTTATCGGCTTTTCAATGCCTAAAACATCGAATGCTTCGCCCAAAATACGGCGCGTCGCCGAAACCAACGCCAGCCGCGCCTCCGAAACATTGCCACTCTGGTCAATCACTCGTTCTTTCTCGTAAAAATTATTCAACGCTCGAGCGACTTCCAAAGAATAGCGGGCGAGACGGCTTACTTGGTAATCTTCCGCTGTCTGCTGAATCACATCCGGCAATTTCACTAATTCTTTCAATAAATTGAGTTCGCTTTCGGTTTCTAAATTCTTAATTCCTAATTCGTAATTCATAATTCTTTTCGATTTTGCTTTTTTCAAAATCGAATTGCATCTCACGTAGGCGTATTGCGCGTAATAGACGGGGTTCTTCGCGGATTTCTCTTTGGCCAATGCCAAATCAAAATCCATATGAGTTTCCGGTGAATGCATTAAAAAGAAAAACCGGGCGGCGTCCTTGCCGACTTCTTTAATTAATTCATCCAAAGTAACAAATTCGCCCGCACGCTTGGACATTCGCACTTCTTTGCCGTTTTCAACAAGACGCACTAATTGAGTAATAAGTATCTTTAATTTGCCGGGGTCAATACCCAACGCACCTACTCCGGTTTTTAATCTATCAATATACCCGTGATGGTCGGCTCCCCAAATATCTATGGCGCAATCAAATTTGCGTTTAATAAATTTATCGTAGTGATAGGCCAAATCCGCCAAAAAATAAGTCGGTTGTCCGTCGGATTTTACCAAAACGTGATCAGCCAGCCACTTCGCCCCCTCCCGCTCGGAAACAAAGCCATTTTTTTCTAAAAACGCTAAAACTTTTTTCAATTCTCCTTTCTTGTATAAATTCTGGTATTCGGAAAACCAGCCGTCAAACTTGATACCCACTTCTTTGACGGATTTTTTAATGCCCTTGAGTAAATTGTTTGCCGCTAAACGTCCGACCGCCTCCGCGTCTAAATTTTTGGAATTTGAAATTTGCCTGCCTGCCGGTGAGGCAGGGATTTTGGATTTTAAACTCTCCGCGAGAGTTTTTATATAATCTCCCTTATAGTGTTCTTCTTTCGGTTCCGCTTTTCCAAGCGCCGCCAAAATACTTTCGCCCAAAAGCTTGATTTGATTGCCTGCGTCATTCACGTAATACTCGCGCGTTACTTTATAACCAACACGCTCTAAAACATTCGCAAGAACATCGCCCAAAAATCCGCCGCGGCCGTTCGCCATCGTCAGCGGCCCGGTCGGGTTTGCCGAAATAAACTCAATATTAATTTTCCCGCCCCTTAAGGACGACAATTTCTTTAATTTCAGCACTTCCGCCAACTCTTTGATCAGCGCGTTTTTTGAAATCCAGATATTGATGAATTTTCCTTTTACTTCAACTTTTTCAAAAAAATTGATGCCTTCTTTTTTGATTTTCTCGGCAATTTTGACCGGATCTTCTTTCACGAAAAAAGCCGCGTTTGTTGAATAATGCCCAAACTCCGGCTTCTCCGAAGCCGTTATAGAAAATTTGGCGGCTTTGCCAATCGCTTTTTCAATTACTGTTTTTATATGGCCGATCATTAGTCCGTCAAGAAATCATTCCCCCAGGCGCAGTACTCGCATTCGCTGTGGGTTTTTGGCATAGGTCCCTTGATTAAATTCACCGCGCTACGAAAGACCTTCAATGCCTCGTCAGGATTAATTTCCACTCTTTTGGGCACTACTTCAAATTTCGTAACTCCTTTTTCGGAAACTTCTCTGGGGATATAGTAGAGCAGATACGCGTGCCCGGCCGGCGGCATTCCGTTTTCACGAACCAATAGACCGTAGCAATTAAGCTGATTTTTATAAAAATTTTCTCCGCCTTCTTTCACGTCAAATCCCCGGGTTTTATAATCCAGTGGCACATATTTCGCGCTTCCGAATAATTCGCCGTTCTCTCCGGTTTTCTGCACCCCTAAATCATCCAGCATCCCGCTTAAAACCGCGCCGGTTTCCGGATCTTGGTAGGCAAGCGCGCTTCGCCAGTTCCTCCATTTATTCAGAAGCTCGGCATCGGGAAAAAGTTCCACGTCAATTTTCCCTTCAAGTTCCGGTGGCAATTTACCCATCGCCCGGAATCTATCAAAATATTTCTTAATCAAAAGATCCATTCCGCCTGGAAGAGACGGAAAAATCCCCCTGGGCCGATGTATCTCTTTTACTTGTCCCAGCCAAAAACATTTTTGGCATTCCAAAAACACGTTGAGGGTCGAAGGGGACAGGCGAATGATGCCGTCTTTGTATTTCATAATATTATTTAGTATAACCCTTTTGAGATATACTCAAAACATGAACGCGTTATCAGAAAACCGAAAAGCGTACTTCAATTACGAAATTCTGGAAACTTTTGAAGCGGGAATAGAGCTAAAGGGCTATGAAGTAAAAGCATTGAAGGGCGGCCGAGGAAATTTGACCGGCGCTTTCGCGACCGTAAAAGACGGGCAGATTTGGCTGACTAACGCCGACATTCCTCCTTATCAGCCGAAAAATACTCCGGAGGGTTATGAGCCCGCCAGATCGCGCCGGCTTTTGTTGAAAAAATCGGAGATTAAATACTTGATAGAGAAATTACAATCGGAAAGATTGACAGTTGTGCCATTAAAGTTGTATAATAAAGGCGGCCGAATCAAGGTTGAGCTGGGATTGGCAAGAGGCAAGCGCAAATACGAGAAGCGCGAAACAATCAAAAAGAGAGAGGCTCAACGCGAGATCCGGCGAACATTAAAAGAATAGGGAGTGACGGGCTTCGACAGAATACCCTTCTAAAATACTGCAGGTCGAGTTGCCGAACCTCGTAAAACTTTGGCAAACAATTTAACTGCTAACCAAAAATTGGCATTAGCCTACGCTTAACTGCGTAAGCCATCGGCGGTCTGATGTCCTATCGGACCATCACCGGTGTCATATTTAGGACTCGTCCCAGATTGGTTCGCTTCGTATCAATCGGGATTAAACTAAACCGGAGCAAAATTTAAACTTGTCGATGGTATTTAAGAAATATTTTGGATGCCGGTTCAACTCCGGCCACTTCCACTTATTCGCTTCCTTACGGAAGCTTCGAAGTGCGCAGCACTGAGAAAAACTCCTCTTTACTTATAAAGAGGAGTTTTTCTTTTGATTGAGGCGAAGAAGTGTCCATCCGAAGCCAAGCCCGCCAGCTGGCAGGCTTGGCGAAGGAGAACGACGATATTTGCCGAATAAAAAACCGCGGAATTAACCGCGGTGCAGAATTTTTAGTTTGGCCACTGCGTCTTTGCAGGCGCTTTCCCGAGTTCTGCCGCTACCCGGCACGCCAAGACCGAAATGAATGACTTCGGCCAAATTTAAATCAATTTTTTTAAAGTTTATTTTTCGCTTCATTTGCTTGCCCCACTTTTCCAACTTTTCTATTTTTCCGGCGACGGCAAGATAACGACCCTGGTCGGAGGCAATTTCCTGAATCCAGATCCCCTCTTTGAAGGCGTCATGGTAAATCTTTGTCAGCTCCTCGGACGCTTCCCCGCGATACTGCCCATTAGCCAAATTCTTTCTCCTTATTTAAGGACTAGCGGGAGTATAAATAATAATTTTGACTTTTTCAATATCTCTTGCTATATTTTTAACTATCCAAAATCCACGAACCAACAATCAAATAACAGCTCCTGAAGTGATGGTAATCGACGAGAGCGGCAAAAGCTTGGGGAAAATGATTAAAGACGCAGCTATTGCCCTCGCCAAAGAAAAAGGCATGGACTTGATAGAAATCGCGGCTTCAGCCAAACCTCCGGTGACTCGTATAATGAGCTTTGATAAATTTCGTTATCAACAGGAAAAAAAGCTTAAGAAACAGCGCGCTCAACAAAAAAGCCAGGAGATGAAGCAGGTGCAAATCAGCATCCGCGAAGCGGCCCACGATCTTCAAATGAAAGCAGATCGGGTCAATAAATTTATGGCCGAAGGCAACCAGGTGGAAATCGTAATGACTCTACGGGGCCGGGAAAAAGCCAACAAGGATTTTGCGAAGGAAAAATTGAGCCAGTTTATAAAAATGATTAATCCCGAACATAAGGTAATTACCGAATCCAAAGTTGGCGGACGCGGTATTTATATGCAGGTAGTGAAAAAATAAAATAATGAACAAAAACAGCGTCACCAGCAGAATACGGGTTACTAAAACCGGCAAGCTAATAAAGCGCACAATGGGTCAGGGTCATTGTCGCGCCAAAAAAAATGCCCGCCAAATTCATCGCAAGGGTGACAGCTTGGTCAATGTGGTTGACAGGCGGATGTTTAAAAAATATATTTCATTTTAATGACAAGAGTTAAACGAGGCACTATTGCCCACAAAAAAAGAGAGAGCCTGCTCAAATACACGAAAGGGTTTCGCTGGGGCCGCAAGTCCAAAGAAGCCGCGGCTAAAGAAGCCCTGCTTCACGCCTGGGAGCACGCCTTCCGGGGCCGCAAAGAAAGGAAGCGCGTTTTCCGCCAGCTTTGGAATGTTAAAATTAATGCCGCCAGCCGCGCTGCCGGAATGAAATACAGTAAGCTGATAGCCGCTCTGCGCGAACACAATATAAAACTGGATAGAAAAATTTTGGCGAATCTCGCCGAATATGAACCGAAGGTTTTTGAAAAGGTAATTGAAAAGGTTTCTGCTAAATAAAGAAAAACCCCTCCTATAGACATCGGAGGGGTTTTGCGAACTACTTTTTCGTCAATGGTCTAGTATCCCTGCGCAAAAATTCGTAGGCAGTGGTTAAAATCCGTATGTTTTCCGGATATCGGTTCATCGCTTTTTTGGCCTCGCTAAAAGTAAACCATCCATAACCCTCGTGCTCGCTGGAAACGATAATATTGGGTTGATGTGTTTCTGCTAAATACAAAATTACTATCTTGAAAATTCTATCTTTAGCGCCGCCAAACGTAAAACGCTCATAGGCCTTAAAATTCTCCACGAACCTAAGTTCAGTCGAATTCAAGCCCGTATCTTCCCTAACTTCGCGAAGCGCCGCCTGCCAACTTCGCTCTGTTGCCTCCAGCTTTCCCTTGGGAAAATTCCAATAATTGTGACCGTGGTATAACAATAAGAATTTACAATCTCCCTTAACTTTTCGGAAGATTATTATTCCCGCCGATATCACTTTTTTCATTTTCTAATTTTACAACATTTTTCTGTCTTTTTCGAGATCGCCAATAAAGCCATAGGGCTACAATTGAAATTACGACCGCAAGAAAACTCCACTTGTATTGTTCAACCACCTTTGCCACCGTCTCCCATTGATTTCCCAAAAAATGTCCAAGTACTACATAACCGCCGGTCCATAGCATTGCCGAAACAGCCACCATCGGCAAAAACACGCGATAAGGCAGATTCAGCACTCCGGCCGCTATTGAAACGTAGCCGCGCAAATAAGGCATCAGCCTTCCTAAGAATATTCCCCAGCGTCCGCGTTTTAAAATCGTGACCTTAATTTTTTCAAGTTTTTTATTAAGCGGCAGCCATTTTGAAATTTTTTCCATAATATAATGCTCAAAAAAGTAGAAAACAGAGAACAAAATCGTCGTCCCTATAATATCGGCCGACACCGCTATCAGGAATACCAGCCAAAAATTCAATCCGCCGATGGAAGTAAGCGCTCCAGCAAAAATCAAAATCAATTCGTTGGGAACCGGATTAGGAATGCCTAATTCCTGTAAAAAAACCAGGATAAAAACCGCCCAATAACCATAATCGCCGACAAACCCAAGCAATCCTCCGTCCATCCCGTTAGAAGTGGTATATCATCGACGTTTTTATATATCTTGTTAACATAATTTTGTATTCGGCCGTTAGAAGTAATATGAAGATGGTGCCACTTCTAACGGGAGCCATTTATTTTAAAAAACTAAGCATCTTCTCGACTGGCCAGGCGTTAATAATATCGTTCTTAGTCGCCCAACCGCGGCGCCCCTGCGCTATTCCAAAACCGCTAAAATGCAACTGCGAATCGTCATGAGCGTCAGAATCAATAGACATTTTAATCCCCGCCTCAACGCACATCCGGATATATTGGTCGCGCAAATCCAGCCGGTCCGAACCGTTAATTTCCAATATCGTTCCGGTTTCTCTGGCGGTTTTGATAATAGCCCCCATATCCAAATTATACGCTTCTCTGCGGCCCACTATCCGGCCGGTGGGATGGAAAATTATATCCACGTTGGGATTTTTCATTGCTCGCTGAATGCGTTTGGTTTGATCGCCTTCAGACAAATTAAAATAAGAATGTACCGAGACTCCAACGACATCCAGTTTTTTTAAAATTTCATCGGGCAAATCCAAACTGCCGTCTTCTAAAATATCACATTCCGTTCCCTTCAGCACTTTAAAATTCTTGCTTCTCGTTTCTAATTTCTTATTAACCTCATCAATCGCCTTCATTTGCTGGACAATTCTTTTTTCATCTAATCCATGCGTCATCGCCAAACGTTTGGTATGATCGGTAATCGCAATATATTCTAATCCCACCTTTATCGCTGCCATTGCCATTTCTTCAATTGATTTTTCGCCATCGGTCCAATTGGTCTGCACCTGCAAATCCCCCTTCAGGTCGCTGTAACCGATAATTTTAGGGAGGCTTTTCTTTTGCGCTAATTCTATTTCACCGGTCATTTCCCGCATTTCCGGCTCAATATACTGCAAGCCCAACGCCTGATAAATATCTTCTTCGGTTTTTCCCGCCGCTAATTTTCCTTTTTTCTCTTTAGTTCCTTTAAACAATCCATATTCGTTGAGCGTGTATCCTTTTTTAATTGCCAGCTCTCGCAAAGCAACGTTATGGTCTTTGGAGCCGGTAAAATACATCAATGCCGCGCCGTAAGATTCTTCCGGCACTACCCGCAAATCCACATCCAGGCCGTTTTTCAGCTTGATGGCGGATTTAGTCGCACCATGAGCATAAATACGCGCAACTTCCGGCATGGAAACAAAGTAATCCATAATAGGTTTAGAATTTTTAGAAATCACTAAAATATCGGCATCGCCGATTGTCTCTTTGCGGCGACGCACCGAACCCGCCACTTCCAATTTCTCAACATCTTTTAGAGATTTTAAACGATCGCGCAATTCCCAAATGTCGCTCATTATTAACGGCAAAGGAAAACGACCCTTGTCTTTTTTTAAAAATTCCAAGCCTTTTAAAATATTTTGTTCGCTTTTTTGTCCAAAACCTTCAAGCCCGGCGACTTTGCCAGCTTGAGCAGCTTTTTCTAAATCATCAGTATTTTTGATTTTTAGTTTTTGGTACAAAGCCTTTATTTTTTTTGGGCCCAATCCTTCCACCTTTGTCAGATTAGTAAGATCAACGGGTGTTTTTTTCTTCAGTAGTTCGTACTCTTTGCATTGTCCGGTTTTAAGTAATTCTTCTATTTTTTCGGCAATAGAAACTCCGATGCCGGGAATATCTTCCAAGGCTTTAAGTCCGCCTTTTTTATAAATATCTTCCATACTCCCCGCCAAAGATTCAATTATTTGAGCGGCCTTTTCGTAGGCGCGCGGCTTAAACGCTACCTCCTGCATCTCTAAATACTCCCCCATTTCATGCAAAATCTTTGCGATCTCCTGATTAGAGGCCTTCATCGGGTTAGGAGTTCTGACGCCGGCGTTCGGGCAATACCCTTTCTTGATGCTGACGTTCAAACAAACTGGACCTAAGACCGAGTAATAAGAATGAAGTTAGTATCGCTAGCAGACCGGCGAATAAAAACAAAGTTTGAAAACCAAATTTATCCACCATTAAACCGCCGAGAGCCGCCGCTAAAGCGGTAGCCAGTCCTACCGAAAAAACGCTTTCTAAACTCCATTCAAAACTAATGCGCCATTTATCAACGTGTCTGGTAAAAATTGAATACCAGGCCGGCACGACCCAGGCCATAATAAAACCGTAAACACCCTGAATGACATACAAATGCCAAGGTTCTCTGGCAAAAATATAAGCTATAGGCACCAGACCGCTCATAAAATAGCCGACAAACATTACCCAGAACTCATCGCGTTCGCCGTCGGTTCTATCCAAAAAACGGGCAATCGGCAACTGGCAAAGCGATTTAACCGCCCAATAAATCGCCGTCGCGAAACCGGCAACGCTGGCCGAACCGCCAACGATTTGACTAGTAATGAAAATGGCGAAGGTAGGCGCAAACGAAGAAAAAGCTGAATTATAAAAAAAGTCGGCGATTACGAAAACTTTGACTACTTTATTAATATTTTTAAACATTTTTGAAAATGAAATTATTATTGTCCAAGACGACTTTTATGGTGCCGCCGCGCGATATCTCGCTATTTAGGATTTTTTCGGCAAGTACGCTGCGGAGTTTTTCCGAAATCACGCCGCGAAGCGGCCGAGCCCCGAAAACCGGATCGTAACCCAAACGGGCGATTTCTTTAACGGCTGCCTCTTCAAATTGTAATCCAATTCCCTGGCTTTCCCCAAGAGTGGCGGCCAACTCCTTAAGCTGGATGCGCGCGATGGCTTCAATATCTTGCGGTGACAGCGATCCAAAAACAATTATGCCGGAAAAACGATTTAACAGTTCAGGTTTGAAATAATCAGTTAGTTTCTTTTTTAATTGTTCACTTATAGCTTTGGCGTTTTGTCCTTTTTCTATTTCTGATTTTATAAATTCCGAATGGGCATTACTAGTGGCAATAATAATAGTGTTTTGGAAGTTCGCGACTCGGCTCAAATTATCGGTCAATCGTCCGTCGTCAAAAACTTGCAGAAAAAGATTCAAAATATCGGGATGAGCTTTTTCGAATTCGTCCAATAAAACCAAGCTGTACGGCTTGTCCATAACCGCGCCGGTCAAACTTCCGGATAGACTCCCGTCGGGCGAACCGATAAGGCGCATAATACTGCCCTTATCCTGATATTCGGACATATCCAAGCGTATCATCATCTCTGAAGATCCAAATTGGATTTTGGCAAGAATTTTGGAAAGTTCGGTTTTTCCAACGCCGGTGGGTCCGACAAACAAAAAAGTGGCAATCGGCCCGCCTTTCCGGCTAAGCCCGCTACGATATTCGCGAAGCGCTCGAGCCACTGCCTTTACCGCTTCTTCTTGATCCACCAACTGCCGATGAATCAATTCTTCCAGATTCAAAAGTTTTTCCGCTTCGGCCTTCCCCGCTTTGTGGATTGGAACGTTTATTTTTTTTTCGGCTACGGCAATAACGTCATCGGCGGTTAGAATTTTTTTTCTTTTTTCTGCAACGTCGGCTACAACTTCTTTCAAAAGGTCTTCGGCGCTGGCCGGCAAAAGTTTTTGCCGGAAATATTTATGAGCCAGCTCAACCGCTTGTTTGACGGCGGAAAAACTGATTATTATTTTATACTGTCTTTCTAAAATCAGACTTTCGTAAACCAAAAAGCGTACCGCGTCGTTTTCGGTTATTTCCTGAACTTTAACGACTTCAAAAGCGCTGATAAAATCGTTATTGGTTTCTATGTATTGCTTGAACTCTCTAGGGTAAGTAGCGCCTATAACCGAAAAAGCGGAACTTTTAATGGCGGGAATCAACATATCGGCGGCACTCATCCGCATCTGGCCGGATGTTTTAAGAAGATTGTGAATATCCGGAATGTACAAAATTATATTTCCGGCCCGGACAATTTCTTCGATTATCCGTTTGACTCGGTTTTGAAGATCGCCTTCTTCCGCGCCAGCCACTAAACCGCCGACATCCAATTTGACTAAGCGCTTGTCGAAAAGCTGGTCGGGAACGCGATCTTTAATTATTTGAAATGCCAGATGTGCTACCAGAGTTGATTTTCCAGAACCGGGATCGCCAACTAAAAGAATGTTGGGCCGGCCCGGACGAGACAAAATATCGGACAACCGGTCATATTCCTGTTCATGCCCTATAAGAAATCCAACTTGTTCAAGGCGCGCCAAATCCGTAATATCTTCGGCGAATTGGTCAAGATAAGGAGTCGGCCGCGCGGTCCAGGCTCTATTCATTATGCGATGGCGAATTTTATAAGGCCTGCCCAATAATCCCACGAGACTTGCCGGCATTTTAGCGAGCCGTGAAAACACTCCTTGAAACTGGCTGAAAATTAAAGCGTTGTCTAAATCTCCCTCATTCAAAGACAATATTTGGAAGATTCGCGAAAGATTTTCGTCGCCTACAACGCTTAAAGCGGAAAAAATGTCTTTGGGTTCTATCTGGTAACTGCCGGTTTTTACCGCCCGTCCAAGAGCCACTATCGCCAGTTTTTCAACTTGATGATCCAAATCGGCGCGAGAATGTTTTTTATCCGGAGATTTTTGCAGGTAACCCTCCAACTGTTCTACTAGTTTTTCCGACCGTATGTCCATCCGCAAAAGGCCGTTTTTGATTTCGCGGCGACTTGCCAATTTTTGAGCCACGTACAAGTAAAAATTTCCGCCGACAATAATCGAACGGTCCAATGCCCATTCTAAGACGCTTAAACTGGCCGATGACAAATAATGAGCGGCGTTGACGCGGCCGGGAGATAAATGCACTAGTAGTCGATCGGCTCGCCGAAAATGACGCGCCCGATCCAGTAAAAATAAGGCGGTGATAATGCCTGCGGATTTTAGCCACGGAATATCGCTGGTGGAAAAAATAACCGCCGCGGCCGCCAAAAATCCGTAAGTCGCGTAAGAAAACAGACGAACGGCCATGCGTCCGACGATGGTCATTTTTAATCGCGGCTCGTTAAAATAAATTTCCATTTTCGTAAAATCCTCTGTATAAAATGTAAACGGGAGCGGCCGCCCAGGCTAAGTAAAACCCGGTGGCAATCACAATAATCACGAAATAAATCAGGGAGGCGTAAATAATTCTCACGCTTCTAAAAAGAAAGCCCAGCAAACGCCCGAGGAAACTGTAGTCTTGGTAGATTGGGCGGAAAAGATACCGCAAGTTGATACGCAAAGCCAATCGCCTATCAAAAGCTTCCAGAACATTAAAGGTTTTATGAACTGCGGCCAAAAAACCGCCAACATACCAATTACGCAAAAAATCGTAGATACGATAGAAAAACCTTTGAGCTAAATAAACCAAGGAAAAATTCATCTTCTTAATTATAGAGCTTTTGTCCTATCGCTTCAAAATGACTTTCTCAACGTTTCTTTTTTTATTTAATTGACGGCGATGCCTTACTTAATAATTCGTCCGCCTTTTTCGCGATTTTCGGCAGTTTTTTGAATTCTTTTTCATATTCGTCCAAAAGATTGGCGTTACGAAGCACCGCCGCCGGATGATAAAACGGAACAAGCAGCCGGCCGTTCATCCTGAAAATTTTGCCGTGGTCGCGACTGATTTTAAGATTGGGATTAAAATAATTCATAGAAAACCGGCCGAGGGTGGCGATAATTTTCGGATTGATAATTTCTATTTGGCGGGTTAAATACGGTTTATAAGCCTCAATCTCTTCCGGTAAAGGGTCGCGGTTATCCGGCGGACGGCGTTTTACTATATTAGTAATGTAAACATCCTTCCGCTTCCAGACGATTTTCTCTATCATTTTATTCAATAATTGGCCGCCGCGGCCAACAAACGGACGCTTTTGAATATCTTCATTAAGACCCGGCGCTTCGCCAATAAACATCACCACGCAATCTATATTCCCCTCGCCAAAAACGAGATTGGATTCCCGCAAGGGAAGCGTCTTGTTTGCCAACATTTCCGCCTCAAGTTGTTTTAAGGCTTTACTTTTCTCCATGTGCGCCTATGTGGAATCGAACCACAATCTCAGCCTTCGGAGGGCTGCGCACTATCCATTGCACTATAGGCGCTTAAAACTCCCATTACTATACCCACAACAAGCCAAAGCATCAACCGGCCCTGCTGAATCGTCCACAAAAAGTGATCGGTAATGCCAAGAGCCAGCAAGGACGAAAGCATAATAACCGGAAAAACGCTTCGCGCCCCCAACAAAATTTTAATCAGAAACACCACGAAAGCAATCAGGCCGAAAATTCCGATTTCGCTGCCAACGAGCAAATAAAGATTGTGAATCGGCTGGCGCTGCCACGGCTCAGTCAATCCGAATTTTTCATAAAGTCCGCTTGCCGTCGAATAATTTACCTGATTGCCGATTCCCACTCCGGCCGGATTATTCTTAATAATATCTAATCCGATTTTATTATAGGCCAGTCGCAACAGAACCGCCGGCTCCGTAGCGGAAACCCTGGCCCGCGCAACTATGAAATCCTGAAAATTAAAATATAAAGCGGCGGAAATCGCCAAGACTAGAATAAAAAGCCGCATTCCTTGAATCCAGTATCGCCGGGTCCAGAAACAATACAAAACCAGAGCCAGCGTGGCAGCCGCGGCGATTACCCAGGCAGTGCGCGAAAAAGTAAGAAGCAACCCCAATAAAATAATAAATATTCCGATACCTACCATTAAATCGCTAAAAAGATTTTTCAGGGAAGAAAATATTTTCCATTCCGAAGGCCGGCGCAACCAAAGATAATAAAGCGAAACGAGTCCTATCAGTAAAAAAGCGGCTAAAATATTAGGGTGTGGAAAAGTGCCGTATGCCCGCATTAGTTTACCGTCGCCGATCACCGCCTCGGCAACGCCGTTAATGCCGGTACTAAGAACGGATTCGCCCAAAATTCGCAATCCTAAATCGGATTGGCGTAAAAATTGAAAAAAGGCGATTAATGATTGTACGATTGCAGAACTGCCAATCAAAATCGCGACCGTCTTCAGTGTTGGCATGCCGGCTCTGATATTTCTCGCGAGCGACAGCGCTAGAAAAACCAAAATAAACAAACGAATAAATCCGAAAACAGCTACCGGCGCGGAAAAAGCGAACACGGTAGAAAGAACGCCAAAAAACAGCAAGGCGACTATGCTTTTGATACCCTCAGGAAACCTTCTCGAAAACACGCTATCGATTTTCCCGGCAAAAGAGAAAAACACGAAAAGGACTAAGAAGATATCGCTTAAATACAAAAATCCGCGGAAATTAGTACCAAGCGGTAAGGCCAGTACCAATCCGTAAAACGAAAATTTAAGGAAATTCAATTGTAACTTCCACGACATCGCTCGGATCGCCGGCAAATTTGGTTTTCGATTTCGCTTTATTGAAAGCACTTGTGATTTTTTGGGCCAATTTATTTGCCAATTGATTTTCCGTAGTAGTTACCGTCCAATCAGATCCGGATTTTTCCAGATTAATTAAACGATCTAGCGGATCGCGCTCAAAAGCCCGATGGCAAAAACCGCGAATTAAATCATCTAATCGGTCTCCGGAAACGGCGGGAATGTTTTTAATTTTTATACGGCCTTCGTACTGTTTATTGAGAATCATTTGGCAGGCCGGGCATACGGCAAAATGAACCGGCCAGTCCTTGTCATAGTTTTTTAGGCCGGCAATATCGTGATGCCAGGATTTTTTGTAATAAGCAGACGTGCATTTTTTACAAAGCACCAAACCTTTTTTGCCACCGCCGAATTCTTCAGATTCACGTTTAGATTTGGGCAAATTTACGCCGGAAGTTTTGCGGAAAAAATTATTCATCTACTTTAGTATTTCATAAATAATTGCCGCCGCAAAGACCGTCATTAAAAGGACTGAGCTCAAAGAGGGCGGTTTCTTTACTGCCTTTAACCACATTAATACTATAAAAATACCCTCCAGACCAAGAAAAATTCCGCCGATAAAACTTACAAGACCGATAAAACTGTTCAGTCCGGCAAAATAAGCGACCAATGGGCCAAAAACAACCAGTGCGTATTGGAGAGAGCGGGGAAAATTCAAATCCATTCCTAAACTTTTATAAACATCGTATCCAATTGTGATATAAGAACTTAAAATAGAAAAAATGCCGAAAATACCGATGGCAATCAAAACGACGGGATGAACATAGCCTATCAGGCCGGTTACCGCGTCTTCGGAAACCACCGGAGAAAGCGCCAATATACTCAAAACAAACGCCGCGAATAGTACTGACGGCACTATCGTTCCCCAATTAATGGCCGCCCGCAAAGAACCGAATTTCGTCATCGCCGGCACTGCCACTCTTCCGGAAAGAGCAAATAGGATTGGAGCAAGCGGCAGTAAAAAGTTTTTCCAATGCACTCCAAAATTCACCGATAAAATATTGTCTGGCTTCATCAAGCCCAAGAAGAAAATAGCCGCAATAATAGCTACCATGCCGATATTAATCATCACTTCCAGTAAAGCAATACGCCGCAAACTTAAAAAAATGGCGGCGGATCCAATAAGCCAAAAAATCACCATCTTATCCAGTCCGGAACCAAACGGAGTTATTAAATTTCCGAAGCTTTGCGACAAGATTAGATAAACGGTCAGTACCAGGATTGCGCCGCCTATTGTCATTAAAATAGAAATCCACCAAGCCGTATTTCCGAGATAAATTTTTATATAACCGGCAAGGCGATGTTCGCCGGGCGTTACAGAAATAACTTGAGCGTACATCCGATAAATGGCAATGTAGACAACCGTAGCCAGTAAAAGATAAAAAAGCCCGGTGGCCACTCCCGCAATCTTAAAAACATAGGGCAAGGAGAAAACTCCCGCCCCTATAATCGTTCCCGCCAAAAGATTGGCGGAAAGGATTAAATCCTTAATCTTTTTCGTCATCATCCGGCCGCGGTACGCTAATGCGCTTTTTGATTTCACGCTCCACAAACCACAAAAACACCAAAATAAAAATCGTTAAAAGGGCGCCGAAGGTAGCAATCGCTTAAAAATGATAAGCGACTGCCATTCCAACGGCGGCCGACACCCATAAACCAGCGGCGGTGGTCAGTCCGCGCACATGCGATTTGTCGAGAACAATCATTCCCGCGCCTATGAAACCGATGCCCACTACTACCTGGGAAGCAATACGCGACGGGTCAAAACTACTGCCTACGAAATTAACGAAAGCGATTTGGGAAATAATGGTAAACAGGGCCGAACCTAGTGAAACCAAGGCAAAAGTCCGCATACCGGCAGTTTTACGGGCCAACTCCCGTTCTACTCCGATAAGAGCGCCTAATAAAGTTGCCAAAGCCAGCTGGCCAAAAATTTCTAAAGTTTCCGGACCGAAAAACTGCATTTTATTTTACTTCGTAGATTTCATCGCCTTGTCTGACCTTCTCATCCACTTTAATGCCGACGTCCTGCCCTTTTTTGGCCGAAAGTATTTCTTTATGATCGTACTGCATTGAAGATATTTTTTGAGAAAAATCGGTAGTCGCGCCGCGAAAATCAACCTCCATGCCGATTTTGACGACTTTTTTAAACTTCACGATAGCCACTTTGATACCTCCGTAATAATGAGTAACGACGCCGATTGGCTTTTCCCGCTTTACGGCAGGTACGGCTTTTTTAATCGTTTTTTTAATGGTTGTTTTGTTTTTTTGTTTCATCTATTAACACTAACAGATTTTGTAAAAGTTTTTTAGGGTCAGAGTTAAAAATCGTTTTGCCGGGACCGCGATGAGCCTTGTCAATTATATCCTTGAGACTGTCGGCCATTCCTCCGGTGCCGGTTAGAACGCCAATTGGCTTTTTGTCTTCAAAGGCGATAGTAAATTCATTAAGCGTACCCATTCGTCCACAGATAGTCACAATCGCGTCGGCGGCGCGGGTCAGTAAAAGATTGCGGCCCGAATAATCAAAACCGGTGTAAATTATAAGATCATGATAATCCACCGGCAAGTGATAACTTTTGATATGTGCCAGTTCCGAAACCGCCGGAGAAAGTCCTATCACAATACCGCCGGCCTCTTTAGCTCCCTTGGCCGCCCAATAGGGAATGCCCGTGGTGGCGCCGGTGACCAAAACCAATCCCGCCCCCGCAATCTCCCGTCCCATTTGCTCCGCTTTTTCCAGCGCGTCAATCGCGCAAAGACCGGTCTCTGCCGCTCCGGAAACGCAAATTTTATATTTCAAATGGAGGCGTGGGTTTAATTTTCCGATTTTATTGGCCATACGTTATGTTTGTAGGATAATTCTTATTCTATCACAATTCAAAACTCTGCCCCTCTGCGGGAATTTCTACATTGATGGCAAAGTCATCTTTGATTTTTTGACTTAACGGAGTCATCTCCTCTATTTCTCCGTGTATTAAAAAAACTTTTTTCAAATACTCCTGCGCCGGTTTTAACCACTCCAAAAGTTGCGGCTGATCCGCGTGGGCGGAATAGCCGCCAATTGCCTTCACTCGGCAATTTACCGGAACCTTTTCGCCGAATATAGTAACTTTCTTAACGCCTTCTAGAATCTGCCGGCCCAAAGAACCAACGGCCTGATAGCCGACGATTAACAACAGACTATTGGGATCCGGTAAATATCTCTGTTCGTGGTGCAATATTCGTCCCGCGTTGGACATACCCGCTCCGGCAATAATTACTTTTGGCGATGGAACCTTGTTTATGGATTTGGACTCTTCGGTCGTGAGAGTTTTTTTCAGTCCGGGAAAATTAAAAATCGCATCGCCCGATCGGATGATTTTCTGTATGCTTTCCTCAAAATATTTGAAATGCTTTTTATAAACTTCAGTGAGTTTTATCGCGAGCGGACTGTCCAAAAAAATCGGGATTTGCGGAATACGGCCGTTTTCCATCAATTCATTGATTTCAAATAAAAGCTGCTGCGTCCGTTCCATCGCGAAAGCGGGAATCATTAAAGTTCCTCCGGTCTTTACCGTGTCTTCAATAGCGTCTTCTAAAAGACCTTTGCGCTCTTCAAACGGCTCGTGGATCCTGCCTCCGTACGTTGATTCCATTATGCAATAATCCGCTTCTTCCGGTAGCGCCTCTCTTGAACCGATAATCGGAGCGGGAGAATTTCCCAAATCTCCGGAGAAGACTAATTTTTTTCCTTCCACTTCAATCAAAACAAAACTGGAACCCAAAACATGGCCCGCGTTGTAAAAAGTAACTTGATAATTGCCGATTTTAGTTGGTTCGTGGTACTCAATTCCCTCCCAGTGGCCGCCCATCAATTCCTCCACCTCGCGAATACCGTATAAATTAGGTATTTTAAATTTATCCGCGTCCTGCATCAAAATATGCTCGGAATCCAATAAAAGAATTTGAGCGAAATCTTTAGCGGGAATGGTGGAGTACACCTTTCCCCGAAAGCCGTCTTTGTAAAGCTTGGGTAAACGGCCGATGTGGTCAACGTGGGGATGAGTAACGACTACCGCGGAAATTTCTTTGGGATTATAAGGAAAGGGTTCAAAGTTTTGACGCTCGGAATAATTACTCCCCTGCCTTAATCCGCAATCAATCAAGATTTTCTCTCCCTTGGACTCCAATAGATAATTGGATCCGGTTACCATCTTAGCTCCGCCACAAAAAGTAATCTTCATTGCAATTTATTATAACAGCTCTTCAACGGTTTTTCTCTCGTTCCAAGGTATTTTTTTGCCGTTGGCGATATGCACCCACGCTTCGCTTCCTTTACCGGTAATCACCACGGTGTCGCCGTTTTTAGCAATCTCCAGAGCGGTCTTAATCGCTTCTCGGCGGTCAAGAATTATTTTGGCATCCGCAACTCCCTCGCAACCTACGGCGATTTCCTCCAAAATATCCTCCGCCTGTTCATCATACGGGTCTTCATTGGTTAAAATTACTTCTCTGCAGTATTGGGACGCGATTTTCCCCATTCGTGGCCGTTTCCATTTGTCTCTGCCGCCGCCCGCCGACCCTAAAACGCAAACTAATTTTGATTTCTTGGCAGCGGATTTGCCCTGCCTGCCGGTAGGCAAGGGATTGTGGACAAGTGCCCGATAAACTTTTTCTAAAGAATCCGGGGTATGAGCGTAATCAATCACTACCTTAAACGGTTTTTCTTGAATAATTTCCATCCTGCCGGGAACGCCGCTGAAAGAACGCAATGTTTTTTTTATCGCGGGCCAATCAATGCCCTGCGATTCGGCAAATGCGGCGGCCGCGGCGGCATTTTCTAAATTAAAGTCGCTAGAGAGCCAATCGCCGATTTTTTCCCTGCCTCCGTTTAATTCCTTTTCTATAAAATTTTCACGGCTGAAATACCTGACTTCGCCGGAACCGTTCGCGGCGGAAACAAAATACTGATTGTAAGGATCTCCTTCGTTTACGAAAAATAATTTTTCCGGCTTATTGGACTTATGAGCGACTCTTTCAAACAAATTTACTTTTGCTTGGCGGTAATTCTCAAAAGAACCGTGGGCTTCAATATGTTCCGGACGAAGGTTGGTGTACATAACCGCGTTGAAATTTATAAATTTATGGCGATGCTGCAGAATTCCCTGCGAAGTTACTTCGATAAGCGCGTACTCACAGCCCGCGTTGACGGCTTTTCGCAAAAACCGCTGTATAAAAAACCGGCCCGGCATGGTCATCGAAGTTGTGTTTTTTTCGACTGATTCGTCTATTTTAAATCGCACCGAGGACAAAAGCGCGGTTTTCTTGCCCGCCGTTTCCAGAATAGCGTTAATCAACTCCAGGGTCGTGGATTTTCCTTTTTTGCCAGTAACCCCCAATACAAACCGCGTATTAGATGGAAAGCCGTATATAACGCGCCCTAGCCCGGCTAAGCAAAAATGATATATTTTCTT